>CAYLSW010000127.1:0-1171 GCA_964386145.1 uncultured Lentimicrobiaceae bacterium
AATTAGAACTCGTTTCTAATGGTGTTTCTTTAATTTATCGCGCATAACTCTAAGTAAAGGTATTACCCCGAACTCTAAATGATAAAGTAATAATGATTTAAAACTATCATTGAATATCTCTATATTAAACAGACGCCTAAATTCACTGGTCCAATTATTCAGATACCAGTAATTATCAGCACAGCTATCATATACAGAAACAGTGTTCTCATCAAAGAGCGCTTTAAGAGCAGTGTATTCCAATATCGAGCCTGGTGAATATTGTTTAAAACTTTCATCATAATCTGCCCGAAGCGGGTAAACCACTCCGTCAAAAATAAGGTGGATTTCATAAGCTACAGGTTTATCGGATTTGCGTATAATCCATACTTGAACGGCCTGCGTATCGCCAAAGGCGTCCACAAGCCCGAACAGAAACTCTCTTCCTATAGAATTAGAACCCAGATCATTTTTTATTTGTGTTTTCCAGCTCTTTTTGGAAATTTCTACTATTTGTTCTAGTGTAGGGTGATCGCGTGAAGTGATGACCTCTCTGCTAATACTAAAATCCGTTTCTTTGGTAAATCGATTAATTTTGTTCTTCATGCTCTTGTGAAATTTTTGAGAACGAAATTTATAAAAATCATCCCAGCTCTGATTTAGTTTGATTATAGGTGTGACTAGACTATTTCTTATACCGTAACGATATCCATATGCACGAGAATGTGCTGTTAGGTGCGAATATGTAGGGCTATTTTCCGGCACCTTTGCTAAGACGAGAATATTTTCTGAATTGTTTTTGATAAGCAACTCTAATATGTTGGAAATTTTTTCAGGATTAACGGTACCATTAAATATTATGTCACAATAGGGACTATGTCCGTTTGCCATTAAACTAATAACCGTGGACGGTATGCCTCGGCAACAAATTTTTGATTTCATAAATGGCGCGATCGCAAGCAATTTGTTTTTTTCATATACGCAAATTATATGTAGATCTTTATTACCACCAAAATTCTTCCACCACGTAGTTAGCCATTCATGAGTTAGAGGAAGAGGTGTAGATTTTCGTGTTGATAGCAGCTCGCTCCACGTATTTCGAAAATCATAAAAACGGGTTACATCGGTTATTATCTCTATATGCACTGCAACTATATCCATTATAAAAAGAGCGCGAAACTGTTAAATTTAG
>CAYLSW010000127.1:1271-6310 GCA_964386145.1 uncultured Lentimicrobiaceae bacterium
GCTACGTAGAATGTAATAAAAGATCAAAGTTGTAATTTTCACGGGTGAATGTACTTAACATAATATACAGGAACAATGATATAACGTTAAATTATTGTGAATAATAACGGTCATTTGGGAAAAATGAAAATAGGTCTTTGGTATTACCTGAGTTGGCATATGTTTCAAAGATAGGGTTTTTGGCCTGATTGAAGTGAATTGTGGATGAGTATTCTAATTATTTCATGGGATGAAAAAGAATTTTTTAATTCGCAGTACGATTGGACTGCCTTATTGGCCCGGTCTGATTCAGACAAATTATTTATGAGCTGGGAATGGCAGTATGCATGGTGGAAGATTTTTAAAGATGAAGAAAATATGTGTCTTAGAATGTTTGCTGCCGTTGATGAGAATGATAATTTAGTTGGAATAGCACCTTTGTATATTACTAATGTAATAACAAAAAAGGTCATAAGCACAAGGAGGTTGCAGTTTATGGGTAATTGCTGGCGAGGCAGGGCCACAATGCCAACAGAAATAGTGGATTTCATTGCAGATAAGGACGTTTCCAGCGAAGTGATAAGTTTATTCTATGAGCGCATTAATTCATTAGGTAGTTGGGATGAATTTGTATTGTCAAATTTAAGTAAAAATACAACAACGTATAAGTGTCTAGTAACAGATGAAAAGCTTGATAATTGCTATTTTCGGTGCGCCGAAACATATAACTCATATTATTTAGATACCACAGGTAATTTTGATGATTATTTAAAAAAGCTAAGTAAAACCATGCGATTAAAATTATTTAATCGAAGAAAATTAATCGATAGCATGGGAGCCGTAAGTTTTGAATATTTAGATGTTGAGTTAGATGAGTGTTTTAAATTATTGAATCATCTGCATAGAAAAAGGTGGGGTTCAGAGGTATTTAAAGATGATAGATTAAAATTTAATGAAACAGTTTCTAGACTGATGATGAAAAATGATGCTGTACAATTTAGCGTGATACTGTTTAATAAGGAGCCAATTTCTATTCAGTATAATTACACTGTAAATAATAGAAAGTATAATATTCAGGCGGGATTTGATGAATTATTTCATAAAAAAATATCCCTAGGCTATCTTCATTTTGGCTATGAAATAGAAAGTGCTTTTAAAGGCAATGTGACTGCCTATGATTTTTTGATGGGCGAGGGGAAGAAAATACAATATAAGGAAAGGTTGACCAGTAGAAAATTGGAGCTAGTTGATATGCAAATTATTCGTAATAATTATCTTGCTTTTTTATACAAGTTGTATGACTGGGTAAAATCTATATTGAGTTCTGTAAAAAATAGCGATTAAAATTACAGCATTATGCAGATAAAAATATTAAATATTAAAGATTCTTCTTTGTGGGATGAATATGTTAAATCAAATAAAGCGGCTTCAATATATCATCTGTCAACGTGGGCTGGCATAACTGAAAAAATATTCGGTCATAAAACGTATTATTTGTATTCCGTCGATAAATATCATTGTGTGACGGGCGTTTTGCCACTTGTCAGGCTTAGGAGTTTGCTATTTGGTGACTTTATGGTATCGATTCCCTTCTATAATTATGGTGGTGTACTTGGGAATTGTTATGAAATAGAAAATGACTTAGTGCAATATGCCTGTAATATGGCAAATGAAATGCGATTGTCGCATATTGAATTTAGGCATACGAAAGAATACGGATCTAAATGGCAGGTTAGAACGGATAAAGTTGTAATGGAGTTAATGTTGCCAGATTCATCTGATGACTTATGGAAAGGTTTTAAGCCGAAATTACGCGCGCAGATAAGAAAGCCAACGAAAGAAGGAGCGTATGTTGAGTCTGGGGGAATTGGGTTGCTGGATGATTTTTACAGGGTGTTTGCCGAGAATATGAGAGATTTAGGAACCCCGGTTTACCCTAAAAAGTTTTTTAAAGAAATCTTGCTGGAATTCCCCCATCAAGCCTTTCTGATGGCGGTGAGCTATCGAGGGAACCCGGTCGCAGCCGCTTTTTTGCTTGGCTATCGTGATAGACTTGAGATACCCTGGGCATCTTCGTTGAGAAAATATAACTCCCTTGGAGTTAACATGCTTCTGTACTGGGAGGTTTTACAAAAGGCTATCGAAAAGGGTTATAAGGTTTTTGATTTTGGACGATCTACAATTGATGCGGGGACATACCGGTTTAAAAAACAGTGGGGAGCCCAACCAAGGCAGCTTTATTGGCATTATTGCGTAAATGAGAATTGTGCTATGCCGAATATAACGCCGAATAACCCAAAGTACAAATTAGCCATTAGCATATGGCAACGATTACCGTTGCCTGTTGCCAACTTTCTGGGCCCCAGGATAGTTAAATATTTGCCATGATCTTGTTTCTATCTGGCAATTTCTGATGGCAAAAAATAGTCCAAAAAACCTGACTATAGTACACATAGCATCCGGCGACTTATGGGCGGGTGCTGAAATTCAACTGTTCACACTTGCCAAACAGCTTGTTAGCGTTCCGGACATCAGGCTAACCGTTGTTTTGCTTAATCACGGTACGCTTGAGCAGAAACTTATTGATAATAATATTTCTGTTTACGTTATAAATGAACAAAAACTAAATAGCATAGTAATACTCCGGAAATTTATCCTTTTGTTGCGGAAGATTGGCCCGGATATTGTTCATACTCATCGCGTTAAGGAAAATATTTTAGGAAGTATAGCGGCCAGATTGTCAGGGGTAGCGTATTCCATTCGAACCGCGCATGGAGCGCCAGAGCACAGACCGCCCTGGTGGAAATTAGGGAAGCATATTTATCACTATGCAGATTTATTTTGCGGGAGATTTTTACAGTCCAAAATTATTGCTGTTTCATCCGAATTAAATATACGATTGCAGGCCGCCTTTAAGGGCAAAGTTTTTACGGTTGAAAATGGTGTGGATATCGGGGCAATTTATACGCGTTCAGCTCAGCGGGTCACCATTCCCGGAGAGAGTGTATTAACCAGGATCTGTCTTGTATGCAGGTTAGTGCCGGTAAAACGTGTCGATATATTTATTGAGGTTGCAAATATCGTCATAAATGAAATGGGTGAGCAGGTTGAATTTTATATTTTTGGAGATGGTCCCCTGCTGGATGAATGCACCCTATTGATCGAAAAACGGGGGCTATCCAAACACACTCACATGATGGGATTTAAGGATAATATGAGCGCCTGGCTGGCCAAAATGAATTTATTGATGATTACCTCGGATCATGAGGGTTTACCTATGAACTTGTTGGAAGCGATGAGTTTGAAAGTGCCGGTCATTTCCCATGCGGTGGGGGGTATTCCTCGCGTATTAGGGCATGGTGATTATGGCATGTTAGTGAGCGGGCAAAATATTGGGGACTATGTGACTTTAATCAAAAAATATCTGAATAACCCAGATGTTGCTATTAACAAGGCAGAGAAGGGCTATAAATTCATCGTGAATCATTACACGGCTAAAAAGAATTCGGATGCATACCTTAAATTATACCGGGATTTAACGAGTTAATAATGACAGAGGCCTGTTTAAGGGTGTGATTATGCCTCATTGATAGTAGATATTTTGTAGCTTGCATTTTATTTTGGCAGCTCAAATTATGAACAAACGAGGGGGGGGGGTATATTTTTGATGCACCGGGGAAGAGACTTGATAGTGTTAGCCGGCAAATACCGCCCAAAAAAAGGATTCAGAATCACTACTACTATTGCTGGGTTTTGTGACGGGGTCTACATTCCAGAAGGTATTTGATCACATAATCACCACTTTTGTATTAGACTCCGGTTCAAAATCGCAAAAAAGTGATTGGATGCACAAATTCGTTTTCATACTTGTACTACTTTTAACTAACTGTTAACTGAATTTTGAATGTTTTGATTTGAAGGTAGCCTGCATGACTAATTGGATTAAAAGTTTAATAGGCATTTGTTGTTTTTCGGTGTTACTCGTTGCCTGTGGTGGTGGCCAAATAGCTGCAAAGAGTACATCCGCAAGTGGCTCAGCCGTTAAAACGCCTACGGTTAGTTCGGCAACATCGTCTGGCACAGGCGTGGTCACATTAAGCTGGCTGCCACCGACCGAAAACACCGATGGTTCGGCTTTAACCGATTTAAGTGGTTACAAGATATATTACGGCACGTCTCCTGATGCGTTGACAAAGACTATTGCGCTCAATAATGCAGGATTAACGTCCTATATGGTTGAAAATCTTGCAGTGGGTGCTGATTATTACTTCGCCATTACCGCCATAAATAGCGACGATACTCAAAGTGGATTATCGAATATTGCAAATAAGACGGTTGAGGGTTAAATTTCCCAGGAGACTATATTAGTTGTTGGTAATAAACAACCCCGCCGCAAGCAACGGGGAATAACACCCAAAGAGATTTAATGCCATCGCACAATTTCCCCTCAAAAAATAGAGGCCCTTATTGCCAACCTTTCTGTTCAAATTATCCTGGTTTTTC
Source organism: uncultured Lentimicrobiaceae bacterium (assembly GCA_964386145.1). Taxonomy (GTDB): domain Bacteria; phylum Bacteroidota; class Bacteroidia; order Bacteroidales; family F082; genus Sulfidibacterium. Next base: position 5,754 of record CAYLSW010000127.1, read on the forward strand.
TGCTCTGACATCCAAATAGCCGATCTATACTCAATTTATTTTCTGACAGGTTGGTATTTGGTGTTAATAACTGAATCTCAAGACAGGATTAGTGCCTATCATCGTGATCCATATTTAAAATGCTGGGTGCTGACTAAAAATATAGTTTAAAATATGTATCTATTCAGTAGAACAGGTTACTCCAGAGGGGAAACCCATCAACTGAAAATCCGCACAGGGCAGATTTTTTAACGTCGCTTTGAGCGACAAAAAGAGGTGCCTGTGGTGGTTCGCTTTGCCCAGTGCCAACCGGTATACAACACCCTTCGGTAATTGTGCTGAATAGTTACTAAAATAGTATGTTTCCGGTATTTTATCTGGTGGCCTGATGATTAAAATGGAGCTATTTTTTTGGTGTCTGCTGGCGGGTGCCTGTTACAGCTATTTTCTGTATCCTGCAGTGTTGTTATTGATGCCCAAACGTAAAAAAAACGATCCCCATCACGAATCTGAATTTCCACGTCTTACACTCATTATTACCGCGCACAATGAAGAGAACCGAATCCGAGAAAAGATCT
>CAYLSW010000128.1:0-2794 GCA_964386145.1 uncultured Lentimicrobiaceae bacterium
ACAGTATCAAATGATGGATTATAAGTTGAGGAAGTCGTTACTATTTCTTTGGATTTACGAGAATCCCATAATCTAAAGATAATTTTATGGCCCGGCGTATAACCATTTATATCTCCCCCTGCCTCATCTTCGCCGGCAGCAAATGTTGCGGGTGAAGAAACTGTTATAGGTTTAGTAAGCACAATAGTGCCAACACAAATCTTTTTGCCATTATTACCAATATCAAAAACAGCAATTTCGTCACCGGCTGCCATATCGGTTCCGTTGATTGACGCTTTCTGAATAATGATATTCATGGGATTGTATGGATACCCGGTCCAAACGGTTGAAAAATGTTGCCCAAAACTTAACGTTGAATAGAGGACAAATAATAGAAAAGGAAATGTGTGAATTGCTATAAATTTTTTCATAGTCATATTTTTATCATTGATTTAAAATATTTCCGAATAAATAGTGACAACCTGTAATGGCAGATTTTTCCGGATATAATATTATCGGGTAATAACTAATTTATAATTTTTTACGGAAACTTTGTTTTCAGCCTGCCGTATGACCCTTACATCATAAACTCCCGGAGGCAGAAGGGCGGTGTTGTACCTGATAGGGAACTTTTCATTAAACAGAAGTCTGTTGCACAATACATCCACCACTTTTCCGCTTAAATTCAAAATTTCCATGCGTACATGGGCTTTCCCCACATTGTTTATCTCGAATGTCGCAACACCTTTCGCCGGGTTAGGATAGATGTGCAGTACAAAACTCTGTGACTTGAAATGTTCATTAATGGCATCCGGTGAAGCGGCAATGCCAAATACTGTTGTTCCCAGCGGAGTAAACAGAGAAGACCCTGATAGGGTATTCAACGTTACTCTAATTGGCGAGTCCAGCTTTGGGGACATATATCTGAGTGTGATTAAGTCTCCTGGTGTATAGCCGTCTGTTTGTGTTGTGGTAGGGTCATTCAAAGAGGTAACAATGTTGACGGGAGCTGTTGTATTTTCGGGAACAACGCCGGTACCAACACAGATACCATTGTCGAAGGCGGCAATTTCATCACCGGGACGGACCGTGTATCCGGCAAGATGGATGTTGGTCACGAGAATATTCATCGGATAATAGGGGTTGCCTGAGAAAGCCTTGTTGAAATACCTTGAAGATAAAACCAGTTTTCCCGGGAAAGTAATATCGGAAACGGGGGCTTCTTTGGCTGGTTTGTTTAATATTAAATGGGTATTACCAGTTACTTTAATATAATACCCTTCACCAGGCACGAAATTGCCAATGGTATTCATCCACCCGACACCCGGAATGTTTTGAATAAAGCCACCTGCTTCACTAATAACTTTGATTAGATGGGAAGAATCTATCAATGATTGCAAAGCAGTTTTGGCGTCCTGCCCCTTTTGAAGCGGATATCCCATCATATTCCAGCCGTTTTGCAACGGAATTTCAAATGGTAATATTACCGGTTTTCCTGTGGCGTGTAATGTATCCTTAGCCGATACTTTTACGTAATATCCTTCTGTGTTGGCCATGTTGCCAACGGTATTCATCCAGCCTACACCGGGGATGTTCTGGATAAATCCGCCTTTTTCATCGATCACTTTTATTAGACGGCTATTTGAAATAAGCGGGCGCAATAGTGAAAGCATATTGAGTGTATCAGGAACCACATTATAAGATATCATGTTCCAGCCGGCGCTGAGTGATATTTTTTGCATAAAGTTGCCCGGAAATGAAATTGAAACCAGTGCTGTTCCAAGAGGTGTGAACAAAGAGTCTAATCCGGGTGCGTATCTTGTAATGAACCTGTTGTGCTCTTTCTGAGTGCCTGAAGACCATACTTTGTAGAAAATCTTGTGACCTTTTATAAAACCATCCATTATTGTGGTACCGGGATCATCTGAAGAAGCTACAATGCTAAGCACATTTTTGGCAGATACGGTTCCCGCAACGATCCCGGCACCCACACAAATGTCATTCCCAGCCTTATTTTTATCAAATATACCTACCTCAACGTCTGATATTGAACCTGAGTCAGGAAGAATAATACTGTCGATTAGTATATTCATGGGCCGGAAGGGATTACCCGACCAGACAGTTTTATAATGTCCATGCCAGGACAAACTAACAACGGCTGTGCCAAGAGCATTAAAAACCAGGTCATAGGCTTTATCGTAAACAGCATCAACATTGGAAAAAACGATTTGTTTACCGGAATCCCATAGTTTGTAATAAATGGTATCACCATCTTTAAATCCATCCAGTTGAGGTGTTGTGGGGTCATCAGTTGAAACTGTGATATTTAAAGGGCTCCCTTTTGTTATAGGCGCAGTAACCCTGCCCTCTCCCACACAAATTTCATTGCCAAGACTATCTTTTACAAACACGCCAATTTCATCATTCTTTTTCAGGCTTGTACCATAAATAGCGGCTGATTTTACAAGAATGGCCATGGGCTGGTAGGGGTTTCCAGTCCAGACAGGTGTAAAATGTTGTTGGAAAAGGCCACTGTACCTAAAAATATACAAACCATCTCTATAATCGGACAAATAAACAGAACCATTCGCAATAGCAACATCGTAAGCATAGTCTCCGGTAATAAAATATCCGGTTTCCACCGGCTGAGTCGGGTCGCTGATGTCAATGATACGTAAACCGTCATTGCCATCCGCCACATAAGCGTAATTTCCGTTGACTGCAACAGTATAAGCAACATCACCGGTATCAAAGGAACCCGTTTCGGAGGGTTTCGCCGGGTTGCTGATGTCAATAATACGTAAACCGTCATTCC
>CAYLSW010000128.1:2894-6265 GCA_964386145.1 uncultured Lentimicrobiaceae bacterium
GTTTCGGAGGGTTTCGCCGGGTTGCTGATGTCAATAATACGTAAACCGTCATTCCCATCCGCCACATAAGCGTAATTTCCTTTGACTGCAACGCCGTTTGCATTACCACCGGTATCAAAAGAACCCGTTTCGGAGGGTTTCGCCGGGTTGCTGATGTCAATAATACGTAAGCCGTCATTGCCATCCGCCACATAAGCGTAATTTCCGTTGATTGCAACGCCACTTGCATAATCACCGGTATCAAAAGAACCCGTTTCGGAGGGTTTCGCCGGGTTGCTGATGTCAATAATACGTAAGCCGTCATTGCCATCCGCCACATAAGCGTAATTTCCGTTGATTGCAACGCCACTTGCATAATCACCGGTATCAAAAGAACCCGTTTCGGAGGGTTTCGCCGGGTTGCTGATGTCAATAATACGTAAACCGTCATTCCAATCCGCCACATAAGCATAATTTCCGTTGACTGCAAGGCCACTTGCATTACCACCGGTATCCAAGGAACCCGTTTCGGAGGGGTTAGTCGGGTTGCTGATGTCAATGATGCGTAAGCCTTCCCACAGATCAGCAACATAAGCATAGCGGCCAACGACGGCAAGTCTATAGGCCGTTCCGTCTGTGTGTATCAGTTCGGCTTTTACCGGATGGGAGATATCACTGATATTAATAATATATAGCCCTAACACATCTGCTACATAAGCATAACCTCCTGCAACAGCAACCTCTTTAGCGTAATCACCTGTATCAAAGGATCCCTTTTCCACCGGATGAGCCGGGTCGCTGATGTCAATGATGCGTAGTCCATCCTTGCCATCCGCCACATAAGCGTAATTTCCGTTGACTGCAACATCAAAAGCAATATTACCGGTATCAAAGGAACCCGTTTCGGAGGGTTTCGCCGGGTTGCTGATGTCAATAATACGTAAACCGTCATTCCAGTCCGCCACATAAGCGTAATTTCCGTTGACTGCAACGCCGTTTGCATAACCACCGGTATCAAAGGAATCCGTTTCAGAGGGTTTCGCCGGGTTGCTGATGTCAATAATACGTAAGCCGTCATTGCCATCCGCCACATAAGCATAATTTCCGTTGACTGCAACATCAGAGGCATCACCACTGGTAACAAAAAAACCGATTTCGTAAGGTTTTGCCGGATTACTGATATCAATGATACGCAATCCATCAGATTCATCTGCAACATAAGCATAATTCCCTGACAATGCAATACTCATGGCCCAGCCATCGGTATCCAGAAATCCTGCTTCCACCGGATGGGTCGGGTCGCTGATATCAATGATGCGTAAGCCCGCCTTGGAATCAGGAACATAAGCATAATGACCATTAATTATAATGTTGCTATTTATAAAGCTTGGTAACAACAGCTTTCCAATCACTGTCCTGTTGGTATCATTTGCACGCACTATCTGGAACCAGGCTCCGTTGCCAAAATAGATGTAATTTGAATCGGCTGATACGCCAAAACTGGGTCCATTACCCCACCGTCCTATTAGCTTAACATTGTCATTTTGGCTGTTTGCCATGCTATTAAAAGTTTTTTGCTTCCCGGTGAATGTATGGTAAGGCAACCTGTTCCCGGGATTACTTCCATTGTTAAATTGGAATTGAGAAGATTGATTAATATGCCGGAAATCCTGCCGGTTTTGTGAAACAGCCCTGCCGGTAAACAGTATAAGCAGACTCAGCAACCAGATGCCTGCGGGTGTATATTTTGTTTTCATAATATTTTGCTTTTTTAAAATTATTTTTTTCAATTTTTTATTTTGGAAAGCAGAAGTTGCTAAACCTCTGCTTTCCAATGGATGCTGGTGCTCTTACCGGATTATTACCATTTTATAATTATTCAGGTAAGTCTGTTTTTCCGTCTGCCGTATTACTCTCACAGTATAAATTCCCGGAGGCAGAAGAGAGGTGTTGTATCTGATGTTGAAGTTTTTATTCAGTAGAAATTTATTATATACAACATCAACAACTTTTCCGTTCAGATTCAAGATTTCTATCCGTACGTGATCCTTCTCCATATTGTTTAATTCGAAAACAACATAACCTTTTGCCGGATTAGGATATATGTTCAGTTGATATTCCTTTGATTTTAAGTGCTTTTTTATACCCTCCGGTGATGCGGTAATACCAAAAACCGTTGTCCCCAGAGGCGTAAACCGGGGTGATCCTGTTAGTGTATTCAATGATACATCCACAGGAGTATCCAGTTTGGAAGACATAAACCGGAGAGTAATCTTATCGCCTGTCGTATAACCGTCTGTCTGATTTGTGGATGGATCATCCAGCGAAGCAACAATAATTACGGGACTTGTAGTATTCCTGGGAACAACGCCTGTCCCCACGCAAACTCCCTTATCAAAAGCAGCAATTTCATCGCCAGGCTGAACCGTATATCCGGCAAGATCAATATCTGTTACAATAATGTTCATGGGATAATAGGGATTGCCTTTAAATGCTTTGTTGAAATATTTGGAAGACAACACCGGCTTCCCCGTAAAAGAGATGTCTGAAACAGAGCCTTCTTTTGTGGGCCTGTTCAAGGTTACGTGGGTGTCATTGGTTACTTTAATATAATAACCTTCGCCCGGAGCAAAACTACCAAGAGTATTGATCCAGCCGGTTCCCGATATGTATTGGATAAAGCCTCCATGTTCATCAATGGCTTTAACAAACAGGGTTGAATCTATTAAGGTCTGTAAAGCGGTTTTGGCATCTTGCTTGATTTGCAGAGGATATCCCATGATATTCCAGCCCGATTGTAAAGGAATGTTGAAAGGCAGGGCAACAGATTGGCCCGTATCTTTAATAATATCCTGGTCTGAAATTTTAATGTAATAACCTTCGGTGTTTTTCATATCACCAATGGTATTTATCCAACCGGTTCCCGGTATGTTCTGGATAAAGTTCCCTTTTTCATCTATCACTTTTATCAATTCGTTTCTTTTTATAAACGGCTGAAACATTGTCAGCATATTCAAAGAATCCGGAGTTATATCAAAAGACATAATATTCCATCCTTGTTCAAGCAGAATGCTTTGTGGAACATTTGTAGAATCGACATACACAGCGTAAAAAATATCTCCTCCATCAGACATTCTTCCCGTTTGCGAACCGTCTGCACTACGAAAAACAAAGGCGAGTTTGAGAATTTGCTCATTCAAAGGAACACCATAATAGGATCTGATAGAAGGTGAAATTTTTAACAGGTATAAATTGGTATCTATTCGGGTCAGCTTGCAAGCCGGAGTGTTTTGATTCCATGCGGTTTTCACATATCTCCAATCGGTAGGCGAAGTGCTTTTATCGGTTATGACCCCGGTATAAGCATAAACATCGCCAGTGAAATTTTTGAG
>CAYLSW010000129.1:0-6166 GCA_964386145.1 uncultured Lentimicrobiaceae bacterium
ATCAACTGCACAGCTTGTATTGATGCCTGCAACGCTACCATGAGAAAGGTGAACAGACCTGAAGGCCTTATCCGCTATGTTTCGGAAGAAGGTATTGAAAAAGGGAAACACCGTTTGTTTAATGCACGTTCCATCGCCTATTCGGTAGTACTGACACTGTTGCTGCTTTTTGTTGCCGCCCTGTTTGTTACCCGAGGTAACTATGATGTTACCATTCTGCGGGCACGGGGAAGTATGTATCAGGAGTATGGCAGGGATAGCCTCAGTAACATTTACAATTATAATTTTGTGAACAAATCACGTAAGCCAGTTCATGTTGATATGAAACTAATTTCACCTTCAGGACGTATTCATTTTATTGGTGATTTGCTGACAGTCCCCCCCGGAAAGGCGGGAAATGGTACTTTTATGGTGGTGTTGCCCCGGAAAGGGATGACGACCTCCAAGATTTCCGTTGTTATCGGGCTTTATGATAATGGAAAAAAAGCGGAAGACTATCACTCCACTTTCGTTGCACCTAATATTCTTGACAAACATGAAAAATAACGATTTTCAGCAAGTAAGAATGACTATTTAAAATAAAAGACAATGAAAATAAAATGGAACTGGGGAATAGGGATTACACTCTTTATTATTATTTTTATGAGTTTCACCCTGTGGAAAGTATATAGAGCAACCCAACATCCTGTTATGCTTGTTGAGAAAGACTATTATCCCAAGGGATTACAATACCAACAGCGAATTGATGAACGTCACAACGCTCGTTTGTTCAGGTCAAAATTTCTGGTGTATCAGCAGAATAATGAAGTTATTATTCATTTTCCTCCGGTTCATCCTGACACAAGCCAATTTACTTTTTTCCGGCCATCAGATGAGAATTACGACCTGAGTTTCCCATTTCAACCCGACTCGCTGGGGCTAATGCATCTTTCCAATCGTAAATTTGAAAAAGGAAAATATGTGCTCAAAATATACTGGGAGGAGAAGGGGGAAAGATATTATGTGGAGAAAAACTTTTACATGAAGTGACCATGAACCTTAACTTTTATACCGCATTAATGATAGGGCTGTTGGGAAGCCTGCATTGTATCGGCATGTGCGGACCCATTGGCCTGTCGTTGCCGTTGGGAAACAGAAGCCGTTGGCGCAGGATGATAGGGGGGCTGACATACAACACCGGGCGAATCATGACTTATGGTGTCCTTGGCGCTTTGTTTGGCTTTCTCGGAAAGGGTATCGAAATGGCCGGCTTGCAGCGTTGGGCATCGATACTCATCGGCGTTGTCTTGATTTTGTCTGTAGTTTTTCCCGCACTCTTTAAAGGGAAAATTAAAATTGAACGATTCCTGTTTGTTTATGCGGGGAAAATGGTGGGAAAATTCAGAAAGTTATTTGCCATAACTTCGTTGCCTTCCCTGTTTTTGATAGGCCTGCTGAACGGTTTGCTGCCCTGTGGTCTGGTTTATGTGGCTGTTGCCGGGGCATTAAATACCAATAGTATTTTTGGGGGTATTGGTTTCATGTTTGTTTTCGGCCTGGGGACATTACCGGTGATGCTGTCCATCCCTTTGCTGGGAAACCTGATAGGTTCCGGATTTAGGAAAAAATACTGGTATTTGCTTTCTGTCATGGTACTCATTTTGGGTATTTTGTTTGTCCTGAGAGGGCTCTCGCTGGGTATTCCTTATCTGAGTCCTCCGCAGAAAATGCTGAAACCGCATGAGAAGATGATAACAATCCCCCCTCCAAAAGTAAATTTTGAATTACTACTCGGTAGTAATGAAATGATTTAATAAGCATGTAATCACTATGTTATAAATAGCCTAATTATTTTAACATTATTTAACGAATAATTTAACCAATTATGTTTCAGGCATTTAACTGTTCTAAACAATTTTTTAATAAACGAGATTAGTATTTACGGTCCTTCATATTGTACTCATATTTAAGTTGTTATACCCTCTGAGTAATACCAGTTTTGATACAACAATGTAACTGTAATCAAAATATTTTACTTTTGCGAAAAAATTTAAACAATGAAAAAAATTAGTTTAATAGTAGTGATGGTAGGGTTGCTTTTTTTCGCCGGTAAATCTTTTGGTTTTTTGTCTCGCAAGATGGTGAAAACAACCTCCAACGAAATCATGTACGTGCCCTCTGGTGATAAGGCGGATGCCAAGTATCCGGAAGGAGCCAAAATTTTCAAAGAAAAATGTTCAGTGTGCCATCAAATAACAGGAATGGGAGTTCCCGGAGCTTTTCCTCCACTGAAAGGTTCTGACTATTTGAAGGCTAATTTGAAAGCTGCTCTCGTGCACGTATTGAACGGGTCCAATGAAGCTGTTACAGTGAATGGTGTCAGCTACAGCATTCCCATGCCTCCACAGGTTGATAACCACAAAGATGCCGTTGCAGTTGTCAACTACATTTTAAATGCCTGGGGAAACGATTACGGTACCGTTACTCTGAAAGAAGCCGAAGCGATTAAGATTGTGAGATAGCTTTTTGAAAAGTTGTTTCAGTGAAAAACCTGTGAATTGATAACCGTCAGTTCACAGGTTTTTTTTATGGGGCTGGCAGGTAGTTGAAAATCCCTGCGACCTGTGAACGCCATACTTTTTGAAAAAGGTTGACAAAGGCTCTATGTGTTTTACCTATATTAAATCTACGCATTTCCTCTATTGACAGGTCATTATAAAACTTTATATTTGCAACTAAGAGATTTGTATAGGTATATGAAGAGAATTGCTTTTTTGTTGTTTGCGGGTGTGTTGTCACTAATTCCATCTTATTCTTTAGTGGCGCAGGGGCACGAAAATATTTCAAAGAAAGGCAAGTCGCATATTTCCCTGGGGGCAGACCTCGTAAGCCGTTATATTTGGCGTGGGTTGCAGTTGGGTGGAAATTCTCCGAATATTCAGCCGTTTTTTACTTTTAAGAGAGGTGGTTTCGAAGCCGGCGTCTGGGGTGCTTTTTCCCTTTCGGGCAATAACCGTTCGCAGGAAGTCGATTTGCATGTTAGCCAATCCTTTGCCAAAGACCTGTTTACAGTTACGGTCACCGATTATTTCTTTCCGAATGAATTCGGTGTCTACAAATATTTTAAATACGGGAAGAATGTTACCGGACATGTTTTTGAGGGAGCACTCACATTTAACGGTACAAAAAAGTTTCCGTTGACGATTTTGGTGGCGACCAACTTTTTTGGTGCTGATGCCGCACACATTGAAAATGATCCCGGAAGCCATGATTTTAACAAAAAAACAGGCATTCAATATTCGACCTATGTGGAGTTGGGCTACCCCTTTCAGGTAAAAAATGTCTCTATAAGCACTTTTATTGGTTTTGACGCTACTAAGTTGCGAAAAGCCAATATCAATACAGGATACAAAGGGGAATCAGGTTATTACGGAACCGGTTTCGGCGTGATTAACGTCGGTTTTTCCGCTTCTAAAGACATTCAAATCACCAAAAAGTACGCTTTGCCGCTGATGGTTTCTCTGGTAACAAACCCTCAGACAGAGAAAATATATTTTGTTCTTGGACTTTCGTTTTAATCTAAATATTCATTTAAATTTATAATTATGATAGACACAGGTACAACGACTTTTATGATTTTATCAACAAGTCTGGTCATGTTGATGACACCGGGCCTGGCCTTCTTCTATGGAGGGCTGGCCAGCAAACGGAACATTCTGGGAATTATGATCCAGACTTTCGTTTCGCTGGGTCTGACCACCATTTTATGGATTTCCTTTGGTTATTCCCTTTGTTTTAGTGGCGGCCAAGGAGCTATCATTGGCAACTTTGATGCTGCTTTTCTGCGTAATATTCCTTTTAACCAGATGTTTGCAGGCGGTGGAAATCAGTATCCGACGTTTATCTTTGTTGCTTATCAAATGATGTTTGCCATCATAACCCCGACACTGATCACCGGCGCGTTTATTAACCGGATTACCTTCAAAGGGTATTTGATTTTTCTCATTGCATGGCAGATATTTGTTTACTATCCTTTCGTCCACATGGTTTGGGGTGGCGGATTACTAGCCAGCTGGGGCGTTCTTGACTTTGCCGGTGGTATTGTGGTTCACGCCATTGCCGGTTTTGCCGCATTGGCTTCCGTGATTTATGTAGGGAAACGGATTGACACTAAATCACCTCCCAACAGTATTCCTTTGATGGCCATCGGCACCGGTCTTCTCTGGTTTGGATGGTATGGTTTTAATGCCGGCAGCGAGTTGAGAGTTGATTCTGTAACTACGCTGGCTTTTTTGAATACAGATGTGGCAGCCTCTTTTGCTGCTATCACGTGGTTGATCATTGAATGGAGCCGGGAGAAGAAGCCAAAGTTCATTGGCCTTATGACCGGTGCTGTGGCCGGTTTGGCCACCATTACTCCTGCTGCCGGCTATGTTCCGTTGTGGGCCGCCATAGTTATTGGCATTTCAGCAGGAGCCGTTTGTTACCTTGCCGTACAGCTGAAAAATAAACTGGGCTGGGATGATGCGCTTGATGTTTGGGGTGTACACGGCATAGGTGGCGTACTTGGTGTTGTTATGCTTGGCGTGTTTGCTTCTACAGCTGTTAATGCTCATGGTGCTGATGGCCTTTTCTTTGGTGGCGGAGCTTTCTTTTTGAAAGAGGTGGCAGCTGTGGTGCTTGCTGCTGCTTATGCATTCGGTTTCACATTGATTATGTTGTATCTCATTAACTTCGTCACACCTGTAAAAGTAACTCATGCGGAAGAACTTGCCGGCATTGATGCAGCTGAACTCGGCGAGAAAGCCTACGACGAAGGGGCTCTTTAAGAAATGAAGTTCTGCGGGATGATAACAAAAGCCGGCCAGAATGGCCGGCTTTTGGCTTTTTAGACTTTGTTGAGATGTAACACCGGATAGCAGACGAAAGTACCGAACAAAACCAATGAAAGGCTGAAATAATTTTTACACTTCCGCAAAATGTTACTTAGTCTGGTTATTTCATAAGTTTTTCGTTCTGAGAAGTCAAGATACAAAGAGTAAAGGTGAGCGTAGATTTTCGACTCGCAGGAATAGCCTTAGCTATTTCGAGAACCGGAAATTGAGTATTGCCTTTAATCAAAGCAGTTTGGCTTCGCAATAGATTAATTTGAGAATTAATTAGGTTAGACAGAAATAAACTTTGTGTACTGACATAACATCTCCTTTCCCTGCAACACTCGGATGGCGAAAATCACAATTCTCGTCTGTGCGTTAAGAAATCGTGTGGAAAACGAAAAAGAGATCAGACAGAAAGCCAAAATCAGGTTTGAATGGACTGGCTTTTGTTAAAATGCCTGACAACCTGATTTAAAGCAATCTTAAACCATTCGGTATACTCGTCAGGATGTTCTTTTATATCTTTGGCTACAAAATCCAGATCAACATATTTCCAGGCTGACACTTCATCAGGACTGGGAACCGGTTTTTCATCGCAGGTACCTATGAATACATGGTCGAACTCATGCTCTTTCAGTCCTTGTCCCACATAAGCTTTATAAACAAAAGAAAAGGCCTCTTTAATCTTACAATCGAAGCCCATCTCTTCACGCATACGACGGTGGGCAGCGGCAAGTGTCTCCTCGCCGGCATGAGGATGGCTGCAAACGGTATTGGTCCACAGCCCGGCTGAGTGATATTTGTGCTGAGCGCGCTGCTGCAATATCAGTTTGTATTCAGAGTTAAAAATAAAAATGGAAAACGCCCTGTGCAGCACAGCCTTTTCGTGCGCCTCTACCTTCTCCATGGTGCCGAGAGGCTTATCATTCTTATTAACGAGTATCACGTATTCTACTTCCATGTATCTTTGCTTTTCGGTTGTCAAATGCAAAGATATAAATATATCTTGAACACAACTTAATAAGGATAAATGAAGGAAAAAGGATTAAAAGTAATATACTTTACTGAGACTCAGAATATTCAGCATTTTTGGATTCGCCTTGTCCTCCTTTTTGAAATTATCGTTTTCTCAGGAATTATTTACCGGCAACTGATTATGGGAAAAGCATTTGGTCCCTATCCCGTTACGGATAGCGGACTTATCATTCTTTCTCTGTTGTTGATTATTCCCGTGGCTATTCTCTTTTTTATCAAGATCAGAATTACCGTGAGCCGTGAAGAAGTCTGCTACAAAATGGTTCCTTTGGGAT
>CAYLSW010000130.1:0-6121 GCA_964386145.1 uncultured Lentimicrobiaceae bacterium
AAAGAAAATCGTTTTTACCAACGGTTGTTTCGATTTGCTGCATTTGGGTCATATCAACTACCTGAGCAAGGCCAAAGACCTGGGTGATGTATTAATTGTTGGCGTAAATACCGACCGTTCTGTGAAAATGCTGGACAAAGGCGAAAACCGGCCTGTTACGGATGAAAATGCCCGCGCCACCATCGTTGCCGCTCTTCATTTTGTGGATGCTGTGGTGTTGTTTGATGAAGAAACGCCTTACGAACTGATAAAAACGGTACAACCTGATGTGCTGGTCAAGGGCAGCGACTACCGGACGGAAGATATCGTGGGTTACGATATTGTAAAGAAAAAAGGAGGCGAGGTTGTCACCATCAATTTCCTTCCGGGCTATTCCACTACAAGCATTTTGGAGAAGATTAAACAGGGTGACTAATACTCGGGAGACTGTATTAACGCAAGTCTGATCTAAAAAGTGTGGCTAACTGTCTCATTTAAGCTGAACAAACTTATTATTACTGTTTGGTGTAGTGAAATGATGGGGTGTTGAATGGGGGTCTTTTCCTGAAACAAAATATCATAACTTATTATTTTCCCCAAAAATTTCACAACTCCAACATGCCGATTTATTCATTTCAAAGCTCATCCTATCCCCTGGCTGTAAATCCAGCCCACACAAATCTCTTTTACATCTTCAAAAGTCTGTTTATTTTCGCCATAAACAAATGCTTATCAATAGGCTTGGAGATGTAATCGTTGCATCCGGCCTTTAGAGCACTTTCTTTGTCACCGGGCATGGCATAGGCTGTTTGAGCAAGAATCGGCACAGTTTTATTGAATTCCCGTATTTGTCGTGTCGCCTCAAAACCATTTATGTCGGGCATACGTATGTCCATCAGGATAAGGTCTATGTCGGAATGTTCTCTACAGGCTTTCACTGTATCTTCACCTTTGTTGGTATGCAGAAGTTTAAAGTTTCCCTTCGCAAAAATTTCTTCCAGTAAAAGGTTGCTTATTTCATCATCTTCAGCAATGAGAATACATTTTTCCTCTCCTGATTTTTCTTTAAAAGGAGAGACGGAAGCAGTTTTTCGAATACTACTTTTCGCCGGATGAAAGGGAATTGTGAAATAAAAGGTACTTCCTTTTCCTTCTTCTGATTCAACTTCTATTTTGCCACCGAGCAATTCGGTGTAGCCTTTGGCAATAGACAACCCCAGCCCGGAGCCTTCGTAGGGCCGGGTGAGTTTGAGGTCAGCCTGTACAAAACGGTCGAAGATAGCTTCCAGCCTGTCGGTGGGAATACCAATGCCGGTATCCCGTACATAAAATTGAAGTTGCCCGGCCACAAGATGGTTGCCAAACTCAACAAATCCTTCCCGGGTGAATTTGATAGCATTCCGCAGAAGGTTTATGAGAAGTCCCTCCAGTTTTTGCCGGTCGGTTTTTATTGCAGCATCCGAACCGGAAAGACGGTTATTCACCTTCAATAGTATCCCTTTTGCATTAGCCTGATGTTTAAAAAAACTGAAAAGATAATCCATCAAGGCAGAAATATCAACATCGGATATTTGAACTTTAAGTTGACCGGCTTCAAGTTTGGAAATTTCGATAATATCATTTATGGTGGTCATCAGCCGTTCACCACTTTTGTTGATGATGCCAATATAACGATTTTTGGTACTTTCTTTCAGTTCAGGTTCACTGAGTAGATCCATGAAGCCGAGGATACCATTCATGGGGGTGCGGATTTCGTGGCTAATGTTAGCGAGAAATGCCGATTTCAGCCGGTCGCTTTCTTCGGCTTTTTCTTTGGCATTCACCAACTCATCGTGTAACTTTTTCTTTTCGGTAACATCTTCCTGTACGCCCACAAAATAGGCTATGTCACCTTTCTCGTTCAAAATAGGCGAAATAGTAGAGCTGTCCCAGTATATTTCTCCATTCTTTTTTTTATTTCTGAATTCGCCTTTCCACTCCTTACCAGACAGAATCGTATTCCACAGTTTTTTAAAAAACGATGGAGGATGCTCCCCTGATTTTAAGAATCTCGGGTTTTTCCCAATAACCTCCTCTCCGGAATAACCTGTTACTTCGGTAAATTTGGGATTTACATACATAAGTTTGCCATTAATATCGGTAATCATCACTGACACAGGGCTTTGCTCAACAGACCGGCTGAGCAATCTGATTTGTTGTTCTGCGTACCGTTGCTCGGTGACATTGTGCAGTACACAGTGCGTTTGTTGAAATTTTCCGGATTTATCCGTTGCTATCATCCCTTCAATAACGACAACAATCTTTTCGTCCTTTTTGGAAATAAGTTCATATTCTACATTATGAACACTTCCCGTTGAGAGAAACTTTGGAAAAACATCCTGCAATATCCCCATACTTTCTTCGGAAAGAAATTCCTTTATTGAATGGCCTACTACTTCTTCACGCTTATACCCCAATGTCCTGAGCCACATATCGTTTATCTCAAGAATATTTCCTTCAGCATCCAGCGACTGGTAAAGAATGGGGGCATTTTCGTAAAAGAGCCGAAAATGTTTTTCGCTTTCTGCCAATTTTATTTCTGCCTGTTTGCGCTGTTCTTCCTGCTCATTGAACTCCAGTGAGAAGGCAATATCCGCTGCCATTTCGTCCAACAATTTGAGTTCATGGTTGTCAAAAAAGCCGGCTTCACCGGCATAAAGATTTAACGCGCCCCTCACCTCGCCGTTGACGATCAGGGGAAAAGCAGCAGAGGCACGGTATCCCAATCGCAGGGCGTCTTCACGCCACGGAGCCATGCGCGGGTCGTGTTCGATGTCGTTTACAATAACATGTTTCCCGTCGCGCAGGACGCTGGCTGTAGGACCGGGTTTTCGTTTGCTGCCACCCAACCTGATGTTCAGTTTATCAAGATAGCCATTGGTCTCTCCTTCATGCGCCACGGGGATAATCTGCTCTGTTTGCGGGTCGAGCAAACCGATCCACGCCATAGAGAATCCGCCCTTCTCCACTGCTATGTGGCAAGCAGCCTCAAACAAAGCTCCAGGCTCGTGTACGTGCATGATGGTTTGGTTGACGTCACTTAGCAAAGCATAAGTGCGGTTGAGTTTGCGTAGTTGTTTTTCAGCCTTTTTCCGCTCAGTAATGTCGTGGACAGAACCAACAAGATAGGTACATTTTCCCTCCTTATCAAATATGGGAGCAATACTTACAACTCCTGTTTTAGATCCTTTAGGATATTGAGAAGTTTCCTCCCAATAAACAACCCTTTTCTCGCGGATAGCTTTTAAATAATTAACCCGTACAAGAGAAGAAAGAGAAGGTTCGGGAATAACCTCACCGATCGTTTTATTTACAACTTGTTCCCTGGACAGACCCGTAGCCGACAGGAACCTGTCATTGATGGTGACAAAACGGTAGTTATCGTCTGGCTCTACTTTTAAATAATAAAGAATATCACCAACAGAATTATAAATCAGTCTGAGTTGCTGCTCCTGTAACTGAAGTGTCTCTTCAGCTTTTTTCCTCTCGGTAATGTCCTGATAAAATATGGAGAGTCCCTTTTCGGAAGGGATAATCCGGTTTTCAAACCAGCGGTCCATGGGTTCATAATAATCTTCCATGGCAATCTCCTGCCGGGTTTCCATGGCTTTGAAGCAATTATTATAGAAATGCCTCACTCCTACGGGAAATTCAGTCCAAATGTGCCTGCCAATGAGGTCTTCGGGTTCGCGTCCAAACAGGGCTGCCCCGCGTTTGTTTATGTAAGTACAAATCCAATTTGTATTCAAAGAAACAAAACCATCGGTCATATTTTCTAATGTTGCCAGAAGGCGAGCCTGCGTATCCTTATATTTGGCTTCCAACTTGTTCCGATGGGTAACATCGTGAATAATGGAATAGAGCATAGGAACGCCACCAATTTCGATAGGATTGCTATATACTTCCACATCCCTTATTTTACCGTTGGCCAGCTGGTGTCGAAATTTAAAAAGATTGCGTTTTTCAGCTTTGGCCAATTCTATTTCCTTATGTATTTCTTCCTTTGAAAGCTGATTAATTTCAGCAACATTTTTCCCTTTAAGTTGTATAGCCGACCACCCGTAAAATTTCACGGCAGCAGGATTGGCATCCATAATGTCTCCATTCTCCGAATCAATAAGCAACATAATAACTGACCGGTTGTTAAACAGGGTTTTGTATTTTTTTTCACTTTCTAGGATTCTCCGGTTTTTTTCACGTTCTTTGGTTTGGTCGCGAAATACCAGCACCACGCCGGATATTTGCCCTTCTGCGTTGAGTACAGGTGCGCCACTGTCGGCAATAGAAATTTCCTTTCCCTGTTTAGAAATGAGCAGGGTGTGGTTGGCCAGCCCTACAGTCACACCTTTGCGCAAAACCTTTTCAACAGGTGATTCTGCTGCTTCACGGTTTACTTCGCTGATGATACGAAAAATTTCTCCCAGTGGTTTACCTTCTGCATCTTTCTCACTCCAGCCGGTTAGGTGCTCCGCCACAGGATTCAAAAGTGTGATTTTTCCTTCTTTGTCGGTGGCAATAACGGCATCGCCAATACTGTAGAGGGTAGTTTTGAAAATGTTCTCCACGAGGGGGTTTTGTCTTATTGCCAAATCAACAATTTCCTTTAATTGCATGGTGAGATATTCCACGGAAATAGTATCTCCTTTTTTCAGAGTATTCAGTAATTTCTGTCCTATTTTGCCGATCTTTCCGGCGGCTTCTGCGTAGCTATCCATGATGAAACGAATTATCAGCCTCCTGTGGGAGTGTTCTTGTTATTGTGTTGCCAGTTTTTTCATGTGAAATTTTTGCAAGTATTTTCACAAAGATACGGAAATAATGATAGAGCAGCAAAATGCACTTAATTATCAGAAAAGTACATGTTTTTGCTTATCTGTTCCTGTTTATAGAGACCTTACAAAGGTTTGCAATGACGTGTTCGGTGAGTTTTAGGCGTGGACTCAGGTATGCAATTTCAAACGTTTTCCGTAGATTCTCAGTTTAACTTTAAACAACTTTCAATAAGAAAAATATCGGTAAAAATAAACCTAACAGTTTCAACAGAACCGCTTATTTTTGCAAACTATAAAGCCAAATGTATATGGATAAACTGGCAAAATTGATAATACAGTTTAAATGGCCGATAATTATTCTCGCTATTATTCTCACCGGCTTCTTCGGGTATGAGTTAACAAAAATCAAAATTAACTCTAACGTTATCGACTCTTTGCCTGCCAACGATTCGGTGGTTTCTCTTTTCAAAAATATTGGAGAGCAATTTGGTGGAAATCAGGTGGGCATGGTCATTGTTGAGTCGGACAATATTTTCAAACCTGCCGTGCTGAAAGACTTGCAACAGATTACAAAAACACTGGGAAACATTAATGGAATTTCCTCCGTTACCAGCCTTACCAATATTCTTGATTTTGGAGTTGTGGGAGATGGTTTTCAGGTAAATCCGCTTATTAATATGCACAAGCTTCCTGATACACCACAGGGAATTGACAGCCTCAGGCAAATTGTTGTATCCAATAAAATGTATCGGGGAAACCTGGTCTCGGCAGATGGAAGTGCCAGTATCGTGATGTTTAAATTTTCTGCCGGAAGTGATGACGGGGCAGTGGTAAAAGAGGTGAAGAAAGCTATTGGAAAACTTCCGTTGCACGAAAAGGTCTATTATGCCGGCGGCCCCTTTGTTACAGCCATGATTTCCAGACTCATCTCCGGCGATCTGCTTTTTCTTATACCCTTTACCTTTCTGGTGATTTCTATCATCCTTTATTTGAGTTTTCATTCGCTTCAGGGGATTGTCCTGCCCATGCTGACGGCGGCTATGGCCATTATCTGGGCGTTGGGGTCCATGCCACTGATGGGCCTCGACATGTCGATGGTTTCCAATAATATCCCCATTATTCTTATGGCGGTAGGCAGCGCTTATACTATCCATGTGCTGAACCGCATCAACCAGTGTCGTGAAAAAGATTACCGGAAAGCCGTCCGGGAAGCGCTGGGTCATATATTTATTCCGGTTAGTCTGGCAGCACTTACCACTATGATTGGATTCGTTTCATTCATTTTTGGCGCTTACCTGAAAATGATCCGGGATTTTGGACTTGTAACGGCA
>CAYLSW010000131.1:0-6110 GCA_964386145.1 uncultured Lentimicrobiaceae bacterium
GGGCACTCCAGTTCCAGCGGAAAGTCTTCTCCCCTTCTTTGGGCATGGGTTTTATCTTGATGCGTTCGCCCGATTTACGGTCGTAGCGGAAAATGTTTCCATATTGGTAAGCGGAATAAATGATATCCGGATTGTTGGGGTCGGAAGCCTGCCAGAAGCCATCGCCGCCCACAGTAACAACCCATTCAGCGCCGGTAACGCCTCCTTTTCTAAGGTTGCGTGAAGGGCCGCCGAGGCTGTTGTTGTCCTGTGTTCCGCCGTAAACCCAGTAAAAGGGTTTGGTATTGTCGGCCCACACACGATAAAACTGGGTTACAGGCAATGTGTTTTTAAAAATAAAGGTTTTTGCTCCGTTCCAGGTTTCATACACACCACCATCACAGCCAATGAGCATATGGTCGGTATGTTGGGGATCAATCCAGTAAGCATGGTCGTCCACATGGCGTTTATTATTACCAATGGCTTTCCATGTCTTTCCGCCATCAAGCGTAACCTGGCCATAAGTGTCCACAGAATAAACCTTGTTCGGATCTACGGGGTCTGGATACAACTCACTGTAATACTGTCCGCTACTAAAGTAACTATTCATCTTCTTAAAGGAAGCACCTCGGTTGGTGGAGCGGAAGAAACCGCCTTTTCCGTTGGACGCCTGAAACATAACGTAGACAATGTCGGGGTTGGCAGGTGAAACGGCAATGGCCATACCGCCTTTGTCAACGGATGGAATACCGTTAGTGAGTTTCTTCCATGTTTTGCCGCCATCCACCGTTTTATAATAAGCCGATTCAGGGCCACCGCCGATTTTGGTAAACTGTCGTCTGCGCCGTTGTTCTGCACCAGCATAAATCACATCCGGATTGCCCGGCTCAAAGGCCATGTTGGCCACTCCGGTATTCTCGGAGATGTTCAATACCTTTTCCCATGTTTTGCCACCATTGGTCGTTTTGTACAGACCGCGGTCGCCACCAGGTCCCCAGGCAGACCCTTCGGCAGCAACATAAACCACGTCGGAGTTGCGCGGGTCTATGAGAATCTTGCCAATCTGGCGCGAAGTTTTCAATCCCATATCTTTCCAGGTTTTTCCGTCATCGGTTGTTTTCCAGATACCATTGCCGTATCCCAGTGCCCGCTGGGAATTATTCTCGCCGGTTCCGGCCCATACTACGTGGTGGTTGTTAGGATCCATGGCAAGGCTGCCCATGGAATAGGCACCGTAATGGTCGAAAACCGGTTTAAAAGTTGTGCCGTCATCATGGGTTTCCCAAATGCCACCCGAAGCCGCAGCTACATAAAAATGACTGTGATTGCTCGGATCAACGGCAAAATCAGCAATACGTCCTGAGGTAAACGCAGGACCAATACTCCGCCATTTCAGGCCACTGAATACAGAAGCTTTCAGCTCATTTTGAACAGGTTTGGCTTTTTTCTTCTTTGACTTTGCATCTACCTGCATGGTGCTAAAGGAGACCAGTAAAGCGAGAAACACAAAGAACATTTTACGCGTAAATTTATTTTTCATGGTTATAAAATTAAACGGTTGGTTGAATATATTTTTTTAAAAAGTTAAAAGTAAGGATTTTTTTTTGAATGAATATTAAACAGAGGAAAGGAGGAAAAAGAATAAAATAGTGAAGGAAGTAATCGGGAATTGAGGATGGAAGAAAAAACATTGTATCCCTGCTAAACATTCCGCTTAAATTAAAGGCTTATTCCCATGCCAAGCATTTGATGAAGAAGGAGAACGCCGAAAAGATAAACCAACAGGCTAAACATGTCAATACGTGAAAAACGGGGAATTGTTTTCAGATGAAGACCTCTCTTCTCCGGCGCCTGCATCCAGTTGAAAGGCAGCAGAACAATCAGGCCGATAAGATAGGTAAACACGGTGGAAGTGGAAAGTCCTTTGAAGGTAACAGCCAATACCAGCAACCACGGAAAAACGAAAGTTGTAAGGAAAAAGGCAGAGCTGATTTTGTCTTCCTGCTTAAATTTTTCAGGAATGATGAGCATGACGAGTTTGCCGATGGTGAGCCCCATGATATAAAGAAAATACAACGAGAGAACGACGAAAATGATCTGAAAGACAACGCCAATATCCATCAGTTTTGAGACGGTATAAAGCCCCGTGCGGGCGAGATTGTTTTCCACAAAACTACCGAAGATACCTGTAAATGAATAAACCATAAGCCAAATCAGAAAAAAGGCCATGGATAGGCTTTTGCGACGACTAAAAATGAAAACGGCCATGATTATCAAACCCAAAACGAGGTTCATAATAGGCGCGGCAAAGTTGATGGTTACAATGGCGTCACGTGTCCATGCCTGTGAAGATGGAGGTGTAAAAAAAGTAATTCCATCCAAATGCAAAATAGCCTTGATATTCAGGTCATAACTGAAATAGAGGGTGGTCAGTCCGGACAATATCCTCTGCAGGTACCAGGCGAAAAGTGCGGAAATAAACGACACCACTAACATCAGCAGCAAGGCCTTGGTTTGTTTATTTAACACAATCTTTCCCATGAATCTTTTCTCTTTCGATAGTGTAAAAATAGAAATTATAAAGGTGGATTCAAAAATTATTTTTCCCGTTAAACTTCTCTTAGGGTTTGTGACGAAATAAAGTGACGGGAATCGACGAAGTAATTTTTGGGGTTTTCAAGGCAGGGCGGAGCGTTAAAAAAATGTTTACTAAACATTTTTAGCGAACGAGCCAGCTTGCAGGAAAGGGTTGCGAATAACCACTGTTTAATTCACATCATCTGCTTCTTTCGATAACAAAAAATATATCTACCAATATTACTGTTTTATGAAAAACAGGGTAGCGTGAACACGCTCTTTCAGGAGGCGTTACCCGGTATTCGATCTTTCAGAGGCATGCTGTCTATTGTTCAATGATTTACGCTAATAAAACCAAAATACCATTTTGGATAATCTCCTCTGCTATCCACTTGTCAGGCCTCAGGCTGGAACGTTCGATATTCAAAAAAATAGAAAATACTCAAAAGTGCCCTGTGGGGCAAACTAAATCCACCTTCTCAGAAGGTGGATTATTTACTACTGTGTATCCCGCCTGATGGCCGGGAAGGTCTTGAGGAATTTTTTGATTAAATTGTCATAAATGCTGAAAACTTTCCTTTTACAGATTGATAAACTTTATACGGAGCCCGCTTTTGTCCGGGCATTCCGGGAGTTCCTAACGGCATTCCGGGCAACCCTATCCCATTAATTGCAGGTTTTTCTTTCAGTAGTTTTTCAACGGCCTCTACAGGAACATGTCCTTCAATAAAGTAATTGTCAACAATAGCTGTATGGCAACTTTGCTTGTCAGCCGGAATCCCGTATTTTTCTTTTATTGCGTTCATGTTATCCACAGCAACAACTTTTACATCAAATCCCTGTCTTTTCATTTCATCCGCATATCCATTGCAACAACTACAATTTAGCGATTTGTATATTGTCATTTTTTCACCTTTTATCGCAAGGTTTTGACCGACAGTTCTATTGATTTCTTTTTTATTCACTAAAAAATAAAAGCCTCCAATACCAATGGCGACAACTACAATTACTGCAATTATACGATTCTTTGTTTTTTTCATAAACATTAAATTTAAATTCATAAACTTTTTATTATCTACACCTATTTCTTATAGTAAGAAAAAGCAAACTTACTTCTTTTCTTTTGAAAATAATATCTCAATTCCTTATTATACTTTATACTGCATAAATTTACGTATGATAATTACTATGGTGCTGAAATTTCAAAGCTCACAGATTTTCTTCTTTTACATCTACCTTCGATTTGTTAATTTGTAACTAATCGGTGAATAGATGAATCTTGAAAATTATAATAGGGAAATCAGGAAATAAATGATATTTTTGTACTGCCGGTGTTATTTTGTGGCGTACTCTTCCCGTTTTTTGTCTAAAAGAGAAATTTTAAATCTGAACTAAATGTTTGTTTATGAAAAATAGAATGATCTTTCTGTTGATGATTTTTCTGAGTTTACAAGGTTTTGCTCAGCATACGGATTCTTTCATCTCCTTGCGAAATGGAGTTTCTATACCCTTAAAGCCCTATAGTTCTCATAATTTGGGTAAAGGAAGTTTTACGACCTTAGGAATAAATGTGAGTATGGACGGGGCTTGGTTTCTCACTGCCCACTTTGGAGTCGGTGGACAAGTCGGGCTTAATTTGCATCCCGTGGATGTATCTGCTTTAGCAAGAGCAAAGGTGGATGCGGATCCGTTTTTGAGCAACCTGACTATCCGATCAGACCCCTTTCTGGTTATTAATGCAGCACTGGGAATTTATACCCGGTGGGGTATAGGAAAGAATTTTTCGGTGAATGCCAAATTGCTCGGAGGAATATTATGGGTAAACACGGCTTACCAATTATACAAGCCAACCTACTTCCTTGCAGGCCCCGATTATTATGAGATTACCACCGCAAAAGACCACAAATTCATCCTTGAGCCCGGCATTGGCCTGGAGTACAAAATATCTTCATGTTTTGCCGTAAAGGCAGAAGCTGAGTTGTTGAGCCGAACCATGCAGTTTGGATTTAATACCTGGAAAGGAATACGTTACGACAGGAAGCGCATTGGTTTTATTAATACTGTTATTGGTTTTGCAATTTCTCTTTAGTGATTAAAAACACTTCTTTGCATGCCCGATTAACAACCTCTCTATGGGAAATGTTATTATCCTTTTTTACTTATATCTAGCAAAACATCTTTCTTCAGAATTTTGAAATAATTTCCTTTGTAATTAATGATGCCATCATCTTTAAATTTTTTTAATGTTCTGATGGCACTTTCATTGGTCATGGAGGACATGCCTGCCATATCCGTCCGGCTAAGCTGCGTAGTGAATTCCGGACTTTGATAGACATTATCAGAGAGGTAAATCAACGTATCGGCCAACCTGCCATTCATATGTTTGTGTGTCAAACTTTTTAACTTGTCAAACAGATCAATCATCTCAAGATTTAAATGGGTAATCAGGTTCATGGCAAGTGACTGGTTGGATAAAACAAGCCGCTTAAAAAGATTAACGTCAATAAAGCAGGTTTTTGTATCCTCCATGGCTACCACGGTGAAATGATGGCGGGCATCCGTATTGAACCCAGGTCCTCCAATAATGTCAGGTTTTTTTAGTATCTTAATGATAATTATCTGACCATTAGATCCTTCCAGTAATACTTTTGTTTTTCCTTCTAAGATATAAATGATGTGTGTGAGAGTGCCACCCTGCTTAAATATTGTTTCGCCAGCATTAAAATGCACCACGAACCGATTTGCATTGATGGCTTTTAATTGTTCGTTGCTTAGCGAATTAAAAAAAGCAGGCTGCGTTTCACACTTATTAACCCTGTTTTGTATTCCCGGCATATTTAACTCCATAGTAAGCCTTGACAGATTTATGCTTTATACAGCTGGTCAAAAGAATGAAAGGTATAAATTTAAAAACCTTCATTAGCTGATATATGTCACTTTGATTTCCAAAAATAAACATTTTTTAAGGAACAAACATCATCTTCCAAAACATTCAACGAATTATTTTTGATTTAGATTTGTATTAACATTCTTTAACACATTTTAATAAACTTTAACAATTTTAAAATTATAAATTATGAAGAAGAAAATCACCACTTATTTGATGTTCCTACTCATTCTATCTGTGGGGCTGATAACATCATGTACCAAAGTCGGGCCCGCAGGTCCTCCGGGAAAAGATGGGACAAATGGCACAAATGGAACCGATGGCACCGACGGAACAGCCGGTTGTATACAGTGCCATGACAATTCTCAGGTTATCCTGGCAAAATCGTTACAATGGGAGGCATCGGTTCATGCCACAGGGGGAAATTTTGAAAGAAACACCAAAGATTGTGCACCCTGCCATACAAGTCAGGGATTTCTTGAAAGAATTCAGACTGGCGCCGACACCACCCTAGCCACCATTGAGAATCCGGCTCCTCAAAATTGCTTCACCTGCCATGAAATTCATCAAACCTATACACCTGCTGACTGGACTAACACAACGACATCTCCTGTAAAATTATGGGCCAGTGGTAAAACTGTGGATTTTGGCAAAGGAAACCTTTGTG
>CAYLSW010000132.1:0-6098 GCA_964386145.1 uncultured Lentimicrobiaceae bacterium
GTTCTCCCACATTATCCGATCAGTCGGTATTAAACATACCTTCGCTGAAAATGGGGCCCGGCGACTCAAAAAGATCGCACAGCGCCAACGAGTTTATTTATGTGGATGAATTGAAGGAAGGTATAGAGCTTTTTATTAAAATTTTTAAAGAAATCTTATAAATAAGATGTTATGAAACTTTGGGATAAAGGATATGCTACGGCAGAGTTGGTGGAACATTTCACCGTGGGAAACGACCGTATTTTGGATATGAAACTGGCAAAATATGACATTCAGGCCAGCCTTGCTCATGCAAAAATGCTGGAGAAAACAGGTCTTTTAAGCACAGACGAATACAATGCCCTCGCAAAAGGGCTTGACACCATTCAAAGAACCATCGAAAACGGCACTTTCACCATTGAGGATACGTTTGAAGATGTGCACAGTAAAATTGAATTTGAACTAACCAAAATGATAGGGGAGGCGGGGAAAAAGATTCACACGGCCCGCTCACGTAACGATCAGGTATTGGTGGCCATGCATTTATATTTAAAAGATGAAATAAAGGCCATTAAACAGAACATTCGCAAATTATTTGAAACGCTGTTACGTCTGAGCGATCAGTATAAAGAGGTGGTTATGCCCGGCTATACGCACATGCAGGTTGCCATGCCTTCATCGTTCGGACTTTGGTTTGCTGCTTATGCCGAAAGCCTGATAGATGATATTATTATGTTCAATGCCGCCGCCGGCATTGCCGATCAAAATCCTTTGGGTTCGGCAGCAGGTTTTGGGAGCAGTTTCCCCATTGACAGAAGCTACACAACGAAACTCTTAGAGTTTAAAACCCTTAAGTTCAACTCATTAGCGTCTCAGTTAAGTAGGGGGAAGCTGGAAAAAATCATGGCTTTTGCTTTGGCTTCTGTTTCCGGAACTTTGTCAAAACTGGCTTCCGATATGATTCTTTATCTCAGCCCGAATTTCAATTTTATCGGTTTCCCCAAAGAGCTGACCACCGGTTCCAGTATCATGCCTCACAAACAGAATCCGGATGTTTTGGAACTTTTGCGGGCAAAAAGCAACAAAATTCAAAGTTTACCCAACGAGATAATTTTGATGGTTAATAACCTCACGAGCGGCTATCACCGCGATTTTCAACTTTTAAAAGGAAATATTATGGCGGCTGTAGATCAGGTAAAAGAAAATCTGACTGTTTTTGATTTCATGCTGGAAAAGATATCGGTGAATAGAAATATCTTAGAGGACAAAGAGATATACAAATATCTTTACAGCGTGGAATCGGTCAACAAGCTGGTAAAAGAAGGAATGTCTTTCAGAGATGCTTATAAGATGGTGGGAAAACAAATTCTAAAAGGTGGTTATCATCCGGAGAAAGCACTTCGGCATTCACACGAAGGCAGCATAGGTAACTTGTGCAATGAACAAATCAGAGAAAAATTTGACATTTACGACCACGGGAAGGCAGGCTTTTGAAACGAATTATTTTGCTTTAGGTAGGGTTATGTTTTGAAAAACAAAAAACTTTGCAAGAATTACTCCTTTTTGTATAAGGATTTTCTCCTTTAGTTGTCTCATTTTTGCATCGCCTTATTCCGGGATGAGATAAATCGCTATTATTGACATCCTGAAATAATGGTCAACATTGAAATAATTGAATTTGCTATGAAAAACATCGAAATAAATATAAAAAACAGGGAGAGAGAGTCTATCTGTTTTCCAAAATCTACTTTACCACGAGTTGTCATTATCGGCGGTGGGTTTGCCGGTCTCGCCATAATGGAAAAATTGAAAAACAAACCGATTCAGGTTGTCCTTATCGACAAGAATAATTTCTATCAGTTTCAGCCTCTGTTTTATCAGGTAGCCACCAGCGGACTGGAGCCGGACAGTATTGTCTTTCCGTTCAGGAAACAGATCGGCAGAAGTAAAAACGTAATTTTCAGGCTTGCAGAAGTGATAGAAATTAAAACAAAGGAGAATACAGTTGTAACCAACAAAGGGACCATAGTTTATGATTACCTGGTATTGGCTACAGGTTCTACAACAAATTTTTTCGGAATGAAAAATGTAGAGCAAAACAGCCTGGGGATGAAAGATATCCGCGATTCACTGAACATTCGTCACATGATGTTGCAGAATCTGGAACAAGCGGCCATTACCTGTGATGACAGGGAACGAGATGCTCTGACTAATTTCGTTATCGTGGGTGGTGGTCCGGCTGGTGTGGAAATGGCCGGTGCACTGGCTGAATTTTGTAAATATATACTGCCAAAAGATTATCCGGAATATCCTTCTTCCATAATGAAGATTTATTTGCTTGAGGCAGTGGATGAATTGCTGGTAGCTATGTCTGACAATGCATCAACCAAAACTTTAAGCTATCTAAAGGCTCTGCATGTCCATGTTTTGTTCAATGAATCTGTCGTGGACTATGATGGGAAGGTTGTAAAAACGAAAAGCGGAAAGAAGATCTATGCCAGAAATTTAATATGGACTGCCGGTGTTAAGGGGCAGTTTCCAAAAGGAATTGATGGTCAGGCTATAACATGGGGAAACAGGCTGAAAACAAATGAATATTTAATGGTTGAAGGGTATCAAAATATATTTGCCATTGGCGATCTCGCAGCACAGATATCAAAAGAGATGCCCAAGGGACATCCGCAGGTTGCGCAGGTAGCTATTCAACAGGGACGGTTCCTTGCTAAAACGATCATGGAAGTAATAGAACGGAAACCACTCACAACATCTTTCATCTATAAAGACAAAGGCTCATTGGCCACTGTGGGGAAACGAAGGGCTGTGGCTGATTTGGGAAAACTAAAGTTCAGCGGCTATACTGCCTGGCTGCTGTGGTCGCTCGTTCACCTTATGTCTATAAGCGGGTTTAGGAATAAATTACTCGTCGGATTGAACTGGGCCATCAGTTATTTTAGTTATGACAAAAGTAACCGGCTTATTATCAGAAACTTTAAGCCTAAAAGAATAAGTTGACATGTGTTAATAATTCCGGGTACACAACGTGCTTTACTCATTGGGAAAATCACGATATGATTTGTCCTATAATATATATTATGTTAAATTGATAATCTAAAACAAAAGGGAAGAAACCATAATTCCTTCCCTTTTGCGGAACCTGTCAGATTTACTTTTGATTCGACACAAGTTCTTTTAACTTTTCGTTCATTTTCAAACGGGCATAAGCTTCTTTCAGACCTTTGAAGGTTGGCTTGTCGTCTGGTTTGATTGTCAGTGCTTTTACCAGCCACGGAATTGCCTTTTTCAAATTGGCATTAGCCTCTTTTTCCATGGCCTTGAACTCTTTATTTTTGCTTAGTGGTAAATCGTTGGCAACTTTCTGAATCTTTGCGGCCTTATTAATAAAAATAGCCCCTATATTATAGTAAGCCTCAAAGAATTTAGGATTGACTTTGAGTGCTTTTTTATAATATATTTCAGCACTATCAGCTTTTTCCATATCATCGTAACTTTTTCCGATGAGGAAATTAAAGTTGGCATTAGCCGGATTGTCAGGCTTTTTTATGATCGCTTCTTTCAGACTTTGAATTAGCTCTTCTGACTGGCCTTTTTCGAGATACAACTGTGCTTGTTCCAGCAACAGACTCAGATTATCCGGAAATCGCACACGTCCTAATTTGATGGCTGCAAAAGCCCTGGCAGTATCTCCCAATTGTTGCAATGCGCGGTTGTAATAGATAAATATCTTGGGGTCTTTAAATTGAACATCTACGCATTTTTTCAAATACTCTGCTGCAACTTTAGGCCTCTTGCCCAGCACCCCGGTAATACCCACATTGAAAGCAGCAGTTGTATCAAACGTACCTAAAGCCTGCGAAACTTGAAAAGCATCTTTGAAATACTCCATGGCTTTGTCATAATTTTTCTCCTTAAAAACAGCGCCACCCTGCCCATAGAATACGGGGCCCAGCTTTTTAATGTATTCATCGGCTTCTTTGCTTATCCTTTTTTTTCTGCTTAATGAATCCAAAGTTTTTGCTTTTTTCAGGCCCATAAACGCTTTGGTAGCAGCAAGGGAATCAAGTTTTCTAAATTGTGGTAACGGGGAAGATGCGATGTCATAATAAATTTCGCCATAATACAACCATGTTTTAGGATCGTTTTTTGTTTTCACATTCTGCACAGCTTTGTCAATGGCTTTTTTAGCTTCTTCAAGCTGGCCTTTTTCCTTGTACATATAGGCGCTTGTCCTGTTGCTTTTTTGTGCAAAGCCTGTCGAAATAAATAACAGACTCATAAAAATTGAGAAGATTAACTTTTTCATATTAAAACATTTTTGTGTTTGCAAAGATATAATTTACAATAATTATACCATGTACTTCAATTATTTATCAAGGTTCTAAATTAATTCTATTGTTCGGAATTTTCCGTGCTGTCTTCCTGAGTTTGGGCATTACTCTGTTGTTCGGCTTCTTTTCCTTCTGCATCAGCTTCACCCTCATCCTCATTTCCTAACGGCTCAAAGAATTTTACCTTAGCCACGGCAGCTATTTCATCATCATCCTTTAGTTTGATAAGCCTGACACCCTGGGTGGCACGTCCCATTACCCGGAGGCTTTCAACCGGCATACGAATCGCAATTCCCGATTTGTTGATAATCATAAGGTCGTCCTCATCCGTCACGTTTTTGATGGCAATCAGATCCCCTGTCTTTTCAGTAATATTCAGGGTTTTTACGCCTTTTCCGCCTCTGTTCGTAACACGGTAATCATCTAACCTGGAACGCTTTCCGTATCCTCTTTCAGAGACAACGAGGATGTCATATGAATTGTCTTCGACACAAATCATCCCGATGACTTCATCTTTTTCGGAAGCGAGTCTGATACCTCTTACGCCGGCTGCAGTACGTCCCATAGCACGCACCTTGCTTTCGTTAAAGCGGATAGCCCTGCCCGACCTGAGTGCCAGCAAAACCTCATTGGTACCATTGGTAAGCCGGGCTGCGAGCAGCTCATCGCCTTCGTGAATAGTGATCGCATTGATGCCGTTTGTCCGGGGCCTTGAATAAGCTTCAAGTGAAGTTTTCTTTATGGTTCCGTGTTTTGTGGCCAGAATGATAAAATTATTCTGAATGTATTCCTCGTCTTTTAAATCTTTAGTATTAATGTATGCTTTTACTGAATCGCTGGGGCTAAGTTGGATGATGTTCTGAATGGCCCGGCCTTTTGACGCTTTAGCACCTTCGGGAATTTCGAAAACTCTGAGCCAGTAAACTTTTCCCTGCTCGGTAAAGAACAGCATATAGTTATGGTTGGTGGCGACAAACAAGTGCTCCAGAAAGTCCTCATTGCGGGCAGTACTTCCGCGCGAACCACGACCTCCCCTGCCCTGAACATGATATTCGGTTAATGGTGTTCGTTTAATATATCCCAGATGTGATATGGTAATCACCACAGGTTCATCGGGAATAACATCTTCCATGCGGATATCTTCGGCAGTGTAAACTATCTCGGAACGACGTTCATCTCCATATTTTTCTTTGATACGCAACAGTTCGTCTTTGATAATGTTCATCCTGATGTTGACGTCGCCAAGAATTTCCTTCAGCTCGGCAATCAATTTCATCAACTCATCATAATCGGCTTTCAGCTTCTCCCTTTCCAGGCCTGTCAGCTTCTGCAAACGCATTTCGAGAATGGCTTTTGCCTGAATGTCGGACAATTCAAAACGTTGTATCAGCGCTTGTTTGGCTTCATCCGGTGTTTTGGATGCCCTGATGAGTGCAATCACTTCATCAATATTATCCAGAGCAATAATCAGTCCTTCCAGGATATGTGCTTTGCGTTCAGCCTCTTTAAGGTTGTAACGTGTGCGTCTGATGACTACTTCATGCCGGTGGTTTACGTAGTGCTTAATCAGCCCATACAGGTTAAGTGCCTCAGGACGACCATTTACCAGAGCAATGTTGTTCACGCTGAAAGAGCTTTGCAGTGCGGTCATCTTATATAACTTGTTGATAACAATACTGGCTAGTGCATCTCTTTTCAGGTCGTAAACAATACGCATTCCGTTACGGTCCGACTCATCATTCAAATCAGAGATACCGTCAAGTTTTTTCTCAT
>CAYLSW010000133.1:0-6067 GCA_964386145.1 uncultured Lentimicrobiaceae bacterium
GGCATACATTCCAATAGGGCCCATGTTAAGCTCACATTTATCAAAAATATCCATTAATTATGCTTTTAAAATAAAAGGCAAAAGTAGATAAATTAAACGAGTATGCAAAAATCAGCTGCTGCAAAAATCAAACGGGATAAAGAAAAATATTGAAGGGTGAAAGTTTTTGTGTCTTCCGGATAACTTCTCCACTTTCCTTACGAAACAGATGTATCCCGGAATCATTTATCTTCAAAAAGCTACTATATTTCGGCTTATTTGAACCCGAATAAAATGGAATCACTATTTAATACGATATACTGTAAATTTTCGTTTTGTACTTCAATAAATTGTTATAATTTTGCCGCATGCTAAAAAAGGCTTATTTTTTCTTGTTAATTGCTGGTTTAATAGTAGTTAACAGCGGATGTAATAATTATTCCAAAATTTTAAAGGGACCTGACAATACTTTGAAGTATCAAACGGGGGTTGACCTTTATGAAAGTGGTAATTTTAAAAAGGCACTGCAGTTTTTTGATCTTTTGAGGGCTTTTTATCAGGGAACCAAAAAAGGAGAGAAGCTAACGTACTATACGGCAAACTGTTATTTTCAAACAAAAGATTACCAGCTGGCCAGTTACTATTTTCATCAGTACCAGCAGATGTATCCCAAAGGAAAACACGCCCTGGAGTCAGCCTATCTGCAGGCTTACTGTACTTATCTTAATTCACCTCGCCCTGAACTGGATCAATCCGATACTTACAAAGCTCTGCAGGAATTGCAGTCGTTTATCAACCGCTATCCCAAAAGCTCTAAAGTGGGGAAAGCTACCCAGCTTATGGATAATCTTCACAGGAAGTTGGAAATAAAAGACTTTAAGGTTGCCTACCTCTATTTTCGCATGGAAGATTACCAGGCTGCCATCACCTCTTTTCAAAATCTGCTGAACGATTATCCGGAAAGCAAAAGCAAAGAGTTGTACCTATACTACATAGCCAAATCTTATTACGTCTATGCAGACAAAAGCATTGTTGAGAAACAAAATGAACGTTTTGAAAAGATGGTGGAAGCGTATAACAACCTGTTGTTCCTCTATCCTAAAAGTAAATATTTGCCGGAGTTAAAACCGATGAGTGAAAAAGCAAAAGAACATTTAAAATAAACAAAAATATGGACTACAAAAGAATTAAAACTGAAACAACCGCTATTACACGCCATAAAGAAAAATTTTATGAGCAAACAGGAAACATCTACGAAACAGTGGTTGTATTGTCGAAGCGAGCTAACCAGATTGCTGCAGGGTTAAAGCAGGAACTCGACAAGAAAATATCCGAGTTTGCTTCCTCCAGCGACAACCTTGAAGAAGTTTTTGAGAACAGGGAACAGATAGAAGTTGCCAAATATTACGAACGACTTCCCAAACCCACATTGCTGGCTATTTACGAATTTATGAATAACCAGATTTACATAAGAAACCCGCATAAAGAAACTGCCACCGACTTTTAATTGGTTACTTTTGTATTGTAAATAAACATCATGCTCAAAGGAAAAAAAATCATCGTAGGCATTACGGCAGGAATTGCTGCCTACAAAATTCCTTTGCTTATCCGGTTGTTAAAAAAAGAAGGGGCAGAGGTGCAGGTGGTTATGACACCTTTTGCTAAAGAGTTCGTTACGCCGCTAACCCTTTCGGTGGTTTCCGAACGACCGGTACTTTCGGACTATTTCCTAAAAAATGAGGGCAGCTGGAACAGTCATGTTGGCCTTGGCTTGTGGGCCGATGCCCTTTTGATGGCTCCGCTTACAGCCAACTCTATGGCAAAGATGGCTGCCGGTATTGCCGATAATTTTCTCATGACACTGGTGCTCTCCGCACGTTGTCCCCTGTTTTTTGCACCGACCATGGATTTGGATATGTTTCAACATCCCACGGTAAGTGAAAATATCAAAAAACTACAGGCGCTTGGTTATCATTATATTGAACCAGTTGAGGGTGAACTTGCCAGCGGCCTCAAAGGAAAGGGCAGGTTGAAAGAGCCTGGAGAATTGTTACAGGTACTTATTGATTATTTTTCCACAGAGCAGACCTTCAAGGGGAAAAAAGTGATGGTGAGCGCCGGGCCCACACACGAACCCATCGACCCGGTACGTTTTATCGGAAACAGCAGTTCCGGAAAAATGGGACTGGCCATCGCCAAAGCCTTTGCCCGGAACGGAGCCGAAGTGGAACTCATTATGGGACCTGCCGGTTTGGATACCCGGTTTCCCGGAATTCGTACTACAGAGATCAACACTGCCTCCGAAATGGACGCTGCCTGCCAAAAAGTTTTCCCACAGGTTGACATTGCCGTGATGGCTGCGGCTGTGGCTGACTTTACACCCGCTCAGCCTGCTGTTGAAAAAATTAAAAAAGCGGCTATACCGGAAGCAATATACCTGAAACCGACCAACGACATCCTTACCGGACTCGGAAAAGCAAAAAAGCAAAGTCAGTTGCTTATCGGTTTTGCCCTTGAAACAGAGAATGAACTTGCCAATGCGCAAAAAAAGCTCCAAAACAAAAACCTGGATATGATTGTCCTGAATTCTCTGAATGACAAAGGCGCAGGCTTTGGTACCGATACCAATAAAATCACGCTTCTTACCAGAAATGATTCCCCTCAGCCATTTCCGCTGAAATCAAAGGAGGCTGTTGCCCGGGATATTCTTTCCGCCATTAAATCATTGATGGAGAACTGATGTATGAAAAAAACAGGACTCTTTTTCTTTTTCACTTTCCTAATGACTGTGGGGGCCTATGCTCAGGAATTCTATTGTAAAGTGGAAATCAACACCCAACAGGTGCAGGGTTTCGACCGTAGTGTCGTTAGTAATTTGAAAACGGCTATGACCGATTTCATGGACAACCGGAAATGGAGCAATTATAATTTCGCTCCCGAAGAACGCATTGAGTGTACCTTGCTTTTCACCGTTAGCCAAATTATTTCTTCCGACGAATTCAAAGGTACTTTTACCATCATTATGCAGCGTCCGGTATTCCAGACCAGCTACCGTTCGCCGTTGTTGAATATGATAGATAAAAATATCCGGTTTAAATATACGCCCTCGCAGGCGATGAATTTTTCGGAGGGTGCGTACTCGGACAACCTGACTTCTCTGCTTGCTTTTTATTCCTACATGATGCTTGGAGTTTATTTCGATTCCTTCGCTCCGGATGGCGGTACGGTGTATTATGAGAAAGCTATGTCGGTGGTGCAATCCGCACAAAATTCGGGATATACCGGCTGGCAATCTTACGAAAGTGAAAAAAACAGGTATCATTTTGTGGAGCAGTATTTAAACAAAGCTTATGAGCCGTTGCGTACCTTTTTGTATCAGTACCACCGAAAAGGACTTGATGTTATGGCTGATAACGTGACAGAAGGCAGAAAAGTGATTCTAAATTCTCTCTCATTGCTGAAAAAGGTTTACAACAAACGGCCGGGATTGTATGACCTGCAACTACTACTCGATGCCAAACGGAGCGAGATAATCAATATTTTCTCCAAAGCCACTCCTGCTGAAAAGAATGCCATGATTAGCATTCTCGGTGAGGTAGATGCTCCTTACGGAACGCGCTATCGTGAAGTGTTACGACAGCGTTGATGCATTCCGACTTCTTTACCACAGCAATAGAACACCTGTGATAATGTGCTATTGTGGTAATGAGTGTTGGGAGAAGCAATGGCGATTACGAAGACTTTCCTTTCGGCGTAACCTCCAAACTTCCAAATGACATACTGTTACCAAATGTTTCACACAAAACAAGATGCTGAGTGCGAATCTCTTATGCTATATTAAAATGAATATCACGACTTATAGCTCAGTACTCTAAACCTCATTTTCAGATTAAAACTTCAAATTTATCCCACCCATGAAATTAAATTTTGCCTGCGGAAAATAACCGTTCATCTCCGATTCCACACCATTATACACGTAACGATAAACCCAGGCGTTTGATTCGTACGCTGTGTTGAAAATATTGTTCAGGCTCAGCATAAATCCCAGCGATTTGATTCCGCGTAAAGGCAGCGTGTAATCAAATTTCAGGTTGTTCACAAAGTAAGGATGCAGACTGCGTTCTATCGAGGAAGTGTTGTCGATGTACTGTCGTCCTACGTATTTCGACACCCAGGAGATGTGCAGGCTTTTCATCGGCGTCAGGTTTAGAATGCTTCCGGCTACCACTCCGGGAGAAAAAGAGATATCTGTGGTTCCCAGATTCTTCTCGTATTGGTACGGCTCGCTTGCGGGATCATCCCAGTAGTTCCAGTTGTCCACATATGCGGTGAAATTTTTAATTTTATTTTGGCTCAGACTAATGTTGGCATTCCATGTCAGGAAACGGGCAATCTGCCATGCGGCAGAAATTTCCACTCCTGTACGGTAGCTTTTGGGTACATTTGTCATAATTGCGGTACCTACATTATTTATTTTCCCGGTCATCACCAGCTGGTCTTTGTAATCCATAAAGTAGAGGTTGGCACTGAGCGAGAGTTTTGTTTTGACGATTTTGTATCCCAGTTCATAATCTATCAGCCGTTCACTCCGTATATCCTGTTGCGGAGAGGCATCGCGATAGACCGAACGGTTGGGCTCACGATGAGATACACCAAAGGAAAAATAGAAATTGCTCCGGGGATTTAGCGCATAAAAAATTCCAGCTTTGGGGTTGAAAAAATGAAAGTTATGTTCCTGTGTTAAATTACGGAGGTCATCATGAATTCCGTTTATCTTATAGTTGATGATACGGTATTGCAAATCGGTCATAATATTAAAATGTTCGTTGATACGGTAATTCCATTTTGCAAAAACATTGTAATCGGTTTTTAATCCCGTGTTGAAATACCAGTTGCGGTCGTAATCGCCGAGGCGGGCTACCTGTGCCCAGACTATTTTTCCATAATGGTCGCCATCGTAGTGATTCCAACCTCCGCCAAATGAAAAAGTGCTGCGCGAAGTTTTGTAATTTCCGGTTAGGTTGAAACCATAGAAATAATTGTTTAACCATTTTTGCCTTATCAGGTTGGTATGGCTCATCGTATCGTTTCCGATGATGGTATCATTCATGCCGTATTTAGAAAACTTCTGATTATTTTTATAAGATTCATAGTAGCCAAAACCGCGTGTCAGAAACAGCGCCGCAGCCAAATTTAGTTTTTTGTTAAATTGATGAGCATAGTGCAGCTGGTAATAATTCTGGGTGTAATTATCGGTCTGGTTCTTATAATATCCTGTCAGGTTTCCCCGGCTGTCATAGATAGCACCGGCAGGATTATAGGTGCGGTTGGTGGCGAGGCTGTCTTTTGGAACGCCATACCATGCCTGGTAGGTTTTTTCGTGACCCAGCATCACGATAGCTTTAAAAACACTCGTTTTGCCATAATATCCGGCTGAAAAATACCCTGATCGCAGGTTGGAACTGGCTCGATCGATGTATCCGTCAGAAGTAATATGCGAAAGCCGACCGCTGATAACCCAATGTTTGTTTAACAGTCCTGATCCAAAATTCAGAGTGTTTTTGAAAGTACCGAACGAGCCTGCCGCACTGCTGACTTCTGCGATAGCATTGGGGTTAAAATGGTCGGTTTTGATGTTGATGCTGGCGCCAAAGGCCGCCGAGCCATTACCTGAAGTGCCAACTCCGCGTTGTATTTGGATGTTGTCAACTGAGGAGGCCAGGTCGGGGAGATCAACAAAATAGACGCCCTGCGATTCGGCATCATTTACCGGAACGCCGTTAAGTGTAACGTTGATACCGGTGAGATCCACCCCGCGAATACGCATACCCGTATAGCCCACACCTGCACCGGCATCGGAGCTGACCACCAGCGATGGTGTCATTTTGAGCAGATAAGGAAGGTCTTGTCCCATGTTGTTTTTGTTCAGGGTCCTGCCACTGATATTTTCATGGGTAGTGGGAGAAGATGCACTTACACGGGTAGCCGAAATGATGACTTCATCACTCAGGTAACTCGTTGGCTTGAGCAGAATGTTTATGTGCTTGCTTTTTGTAAGTTCTATCTTCATTTTAAGACTTTCAAAGCC
>CAYLSW010000134.1:0-6055 GCA_964386145.1 uncultured Lentimicrobiaceae bacterium
CACGATATACTGTCAACTTTGATAAACCAAAAGTTGACGGAGACAGGTACAAGCGTAGGGGGTACAAGCGGATGCTTGCACCATTGGGGTATGGCACAAGCGGACGCTTGCACCATGAACATTGAAATAAAAGTACCATCCAAAGAAATAAATTATGCAGTCGGTTATGGCGGGAAAAACAAGAAGATGCTGCAGGAGTATTTCCGGGAGGTGAAGTTTACACCGGATCCTCATCTTTACGCAAGGAATTTCAAGGTGAAGGATAAAGTCTGACAACGTAGGGTGAAGGTGAAAGCATGATTGATTTTGCACCATCTTCCGGTCGGTATAAAAGAATTTTCCCGTATCAGGCAGCAGTTGAAGTATTGGTCTCACGAATAATTCCCTACCTTTGTCTCCAAAACAAAAATTCACAGCTCGTTTTTAAACTGTTTACCATGAGCAGGCCACAACATATTTTAACGGCAGCACTACTGTTGCTCTCGCCGTTTGTCTTTTCGCAAAACCTGCATCACGAGATGGAGGCTGTGCTGAATATCGAAAATAGCACCATCCGTTTGACAGATACGGTTAATTTCCCGGATGCTTTTGTCTCCGGCCACGACAGTCTGGTATTTTATCTGAATCCACATCTCAGGGTAAAGCTTATGGCCGGGGATTTCAGACTGATAAAAACAATGAAACAGGACAAACAGCCGGATGCGTTGCGTTATGCCTTGTTGAAAACAGGGCAAAATACTAAAAAAGTGGTACTGGAATACTCAGGACAAATCTATGATTCGCTTTCCACCGGTGCTGTCGAATATGCGCGGGGATTTAGTGAGACGAAAGGCATCATAAGTAAAAAAGGCGTTTATCTTGCCGGTTCCTCTTTCTGGATACCTGCCTTCGATACCCCTTTTTTCACCTACAACCTGACTACGCTCTTGCCTGCCGAATGGCTGGTAGTCTCACAGGGTGTCCGTACGGAAAACGATACCGCCAACGGCATCCGTACCATTCGTTATGTGTGTAAATATCCGCAGGAACAGGCTTACCTTACAGCCGCCAGGTGGACGGAATATGACACCAAAGCCGGGGATGTGAAGGTGCAGGCGTTTTTGCGTACTCCTGACAAAAAGCTGGCCATGCGTTACCTGAACATGACAGGCGTCTATCTGAATATGTATGTGCATTTGTTGGGGCCTTATCCCTACTCGAAATTTGCCCTTGTGGAGAATTTCTGGGAAACCGGTTATGGTATGCCGTCGTTTACGCTGCTTGGCTCGCACATCATCCGTTTTCCTTTCATTTTATATTCGTCCTATCCTCATGAACTGCTGCACAACTGGTGGGGTAACTCGGTGTATGTAGTTTCGCAAAAAGGTAACTGGTCTGAAGGGCTGACGGCATATATGGCCGATCACCTGCTGAAAGAACAACAGGGTCAGGGGGCGGAATACCGGCGCAACACACTTCAGAAATTTACCGATTTTGTAAATTCTGAGAATGATTTCCCGGTTGTGGACTTTCGTGAACGGCATAATGCTGCCGAAGAAGCCATCGGCTACGGCAAATCGCTGATGTTCCAGCATATGCTGCGGCAACAGGTGGGGGATTCGCTTTATATTCTGGCTTACCGGCAGTTTTACAAAGATTACCGTTTTAAATTTGCCTCTTTTGAGAATATCCGTACCTCTTTTGAGAAAGTTACCGGCCGCTATTTAAAACCTTTTTTCAAAGAGTGGCTTACACGAAAAGGCGCGCCACAGCTTACTTTGAGTAATGTAAAGGTGAGAAGGCTCCAAAATGATTATCTACTCTCTTTCCGGCTTTCGCAAATACAAAAAGAGAACGTCTTTCCGCTGGTTGTGCCGGTGGCGGTTTATTTTGAAGATACCGTTATCCTGAGAAAGATTCATATGAGAGATCGTGAGATGTATCCGTTGCTTACCTTCAGCCAACAACCGTTGCGGCTGGAAGTTGACCCGCAGTTTGATATCTTCCGGCGACTGGACAAAGGGGAGGCACCCCCTTCGCTTAGTCAGCTTTTTGGAAATGAAAATGGAACACTGATTCTACCGGCAAACAGTCCGTATCTTGCCGAATATGAGAAACTTGCCGGTATATGGCAACAGATGCAGGAGGTACAGAAGAAAAATCTTAAAGTTGTTTTCGACAAAGACCTGAAACAGCTTCCCACCGATGGCACCGTCTGGGTTATCGGGTTCAAAAACAAATTTGCTGACTTGTTCAATGTGCGAAAGAATTATGCCCGTTATTTCATTGCGCGACAGTTGAAAAAGATCGGTGATCTGCACAAGACAGGGGCATTGGTTTATGCCATCCCCAATCCGGATAACAAAGGGCAGACTATCGGTTTTGTGGGAGCCAATATTAAAAAGTCTGTTTCAGGGCTGGCACGTCTGTTGCCGCATTACGGTAAATATTCGTGGCTGGGTTTTGTGGGCAGCCGGCCTGACAATGTGCTGAAGGGAACATTCCCGCCACTGCACTCTCCGCTACATTATGATATTCCGGTAAAAGGAAAACGCCCGGTTGTCAAAGCAACGTTAAAACCGGAACTTCCGCTGATAACAACGGGACATTAAGGAGGGGCTTTATCCTTTCCGGTGGTCTGCTCCTGAACGTCCGGGGGGAAGGAGGCATAAGTGGATGGTTGGCATCTCCATACGTCGATCTTGAAACCGTGGGGTACAGTGAGATGCTGTAAGCATAAAAAAAAGGGCTGCCCAAAGCGGACAGACCTTATTTTTAACGAGGTTAATCACCTACCTTATTTCATTAACTCTTTGAGTTTGCTCTCCAAGGCATTGCCTCTTAAGTCTTCGGCTATGATGATCCCTTTGGGGCCAATCAGCACATTGTGCGGAATGGACTGAACGCCATAAAGTTTTCCGGCTGCGGAACCCCAGAATTTCAGGTCGGAAACCTGCGGCCACACCAAACCATCTTTTTTGATAGCTTCCACCCATTTGGCATGGTCTTTATCAAGAGAAACACCAAAGACGGTAAATCCTTTGTCCTTAAATTCGTTGTAAGCTTTCACCACATTGGGATTTTCGACACGACAGGGTACACACCATGAAGCCCAAAAATCAACCAAAGTGTATTTGTGTGATTTCACTACCGACGAAAGTGAAAGCGGTTTTCCGTTTACATCGTCCAAAGTAAAATTTACAAAAGGCTGACCCACGGAAACACTCTTAAGTGTAGCTAAACGTTTTTTCAAATATTCCACATTTGGATTATTAGCAAGGCTCGTGTCAAAAGAATTGGTAGCTGCTTCCAGCTGATCTAAAGAGAGCCCAAATGAGTTACTCAGAACAATATAAGCTGAAACTGCGCTTTTGTTATGGCGCTTTACATAACCCAGCATATAGTTGGTACGGTCTTTCTCAATCTGGTTATACTGATCTTCCAAATCTTTCATTGTTTTTTTATCTTTCGTCACACGTGCCTGTCCATACTTTACGCCAAGCTGCCTTTCCTTATTTGTAAATTGCTTCACGGAATCGGCATAAGCATCAAATTGGGTTTGTGCTTTCGAGCCTTTAATTACCGGATTACGCAGGTTTTTCAGATCACCATCCACAGTAATGTTACTGTTTTCGACCCACACCGGAATGTAAGCGTTAAATTTTTTCATGGTAAAATAATACAGCACCGGGCCGTCCACGTGGCCTTTGAATTCGCCCTGGCCATCTTTCAGGATAACAGAATCTTTTTTAACCCATTTGTTATGTTCGCGTTGCTGCATGATAACTTTAGTATCCTGTTTCAGGTTTTTGATGTTCATTTTAACGGTAAACTGCTGACCCGTTTTATTGTTTTGGCAAGAGGCAAAGACCAGAAGTATCAAAGTCATAAACCCTGCCATTTGAAATAATTTTCGCATGATATAAAATTGATTTTTATTGTTTTAAGCTTGCAAAGCTAATTAATTAGATGAAAAATACCGAATTTTAACAAATTTTAATAAGGATTTCTTTTTTCAACCTGTTATCCATCATTGGAATACTCACAAAGTAAAACAAAATTATTATCAGTCCCCGAACCGGGAAAAAGGCTAAGGCAGATAAATAAATTCTCCACCATAATTGCCAGAGTATAAATCAGGGCAATTAGTAACAGACTCCATGGTTTACTGATTTTCCTCCGTTTCATTTTTAACTTAATTTTGAAGCGGTTAAATTAGTCAAATTATGCTCATTATTGGTGATGCCCGTCTGCCTGCAAAAGCCATTGAGAATCTCTCCTCTTTCGGTACATTTGTTCCTTTTGCCACCCATGATATCACGTACGAAGTTGTTTCCGGCCATCCCGATCTGTTTTTTTGTCAACATGAGCAACAAGTTGTCGTTGCATCCAATATGCCGGAACCATATCTGACCACACTGCAAAATCACAACATTTCATTTGTACAAGGCAGGTTTCGTGTTGGGAAAATATATCCGCAAACTTCCTGTTACAATGCTGTTATTACAGATAAATTTTTTATTCACAACACGATGCATACCGACACGTTGTTAAAAGAAATCTTTTCAAATAAAGAATTCATCCCTGTAAATCAGGGTTACACCCGTTGCAACATGCTGGTTTTGGATAATAATCTGTTTATTACTTCAGATAATGGGATTTTTAATCAACTGAAAAAACGATATTTGGATGTTCACTACTTTTCGCCCGGGGGTATTTTGCTTCCCGGATTTGAACATGGGTTTCTTGGCGGATGTCTCGGTGTTTTTGAGAATCGGATTTTCATCACCGGTAGCCTTTCCCGTTTTCCTGAAGGGAAAAGACTGATCATGCTACTTGAAAGCCGGCATTACGAAATCGTTGAGTTGTACGATGGCCCTCTGTTCGATGGTGGCAGCTTGTTCTTTTTTGCAACCTGATTTTTATTACTTTTGTAGCCAAATCAAAACACAATGTTGTTGCTGACAAATATACTTCCTAAGAGCATCTTTCTGAATATCAAGGAAAGAGATCGATTCTGTTAATTCGCCCCTCCTTTTTTATATTAATATTCACGTTTTTTAATATTAAAGTTTAATAAAATGGAATTGCCTTTTGCAGAATCCTACAAAATAAAAACCGTAGAACATATCAGTCGGAGCCTACGCGAAGACCGTATCCGCTGGATAAAAGAAGCCCGATACAACCTTTTTAACCTGCGTAGTGACCAGGTCTTCATTGACCTGCTCACCGATTCGGGAACCGGTGCTATGAGCGACAAACAGTGGGCGGCAATGATGCTTGGCGACGAGAGTTATGCTGGCGCCTCTTCTTATTATAAGCTGAAGGCGGCTATCCGTGACATCACCGGGTTTGCATATTTTCTGCCCACGCATCAGGGTAGGGCAGCTGAAAATGTACTGTTCTCAACCATGATAAAAGAGGGCGATATTGTTCCCGGAAATTCTCATTTCGATACCACCAAAGGGCACATCGAATTCAGGAAAGCCCGCGCCATAGACTGTACCATCGACGAAGCATTTCATACCGGGTCGTATCATTCTTTCAAAGGCAATGTTGATCTCAACAAGCTGGAGACAGTCCTGAAAAAATATCCGAGGGAACGTATTCCGCTTATTATAGTTACCATAACCTGTAACTCTTCCGGTGGACAACCTGTTTCCATGGAAAATCTGAAAGCTGTGAAAAAGCTGGCCGGCCAATATGGGATTCCGGTATTTTTCGATGCTGCCCGCTTTGCCGAAAACGCTTATTTCATCAAAATACGCGAAGAAGCTTACAAAAACAAATCCATCCGTGAGATTGTACATGAAATGTTTGCCCAGTCAGACGGCATGACCATGAGCAGCAAAAAGGATGCCATTGTGAATATGGGTGGTTTTATCGGTTTGCGCAGCAAAGAACTTTTCGAAAGAGCCAGTATGTTTACTATTATGTTTGAAGGTTTTATCAACTACGGCGGCATGTCGGGGCGCGACATGAACGCACTGGCACAGGGACTTTATGAAGGTGTCGAATTCGATTATCTCGAAACGCGTATTTCACAGGTGTCCCATCTCGGAAAACAGTTGCGCGA
>CAYLSW010000135.1:0-6016 GCA_964386145.1 uncultured Lentimicrobiaceae bacterium
GCGTCTTGGCGTCTTGGCGAGAACGAAAAATTACCGAACTATTGAAAGAGTATAAGGCAGTTTATTTTCACCTTACCAAGACTATTTTCTTTAAAAACCGGCTCTTTTCCGAAATGATTTCCAGCAGGTAAATACCTGGTTTAAAACTATTATCCAACGCAACCACAACGTGTTTTTTCTGATATTCTTTTGTTGAAAGCAATTTTCCCTGTATGTCGAAAATCCGAACACCGAAAGCACCTCTCCCATATCCCATAGGGGCTGAAATATACAAATCACGGCGAACCGGATTAGGTCCGACCTGCCATCCTGCGTTCCCTGGAGGATGTTCTCTTACCGCCGTTACCTCTTCCGGACATACAGTGAGTATCCCACCATTTTCGAATCGTTGTTTTGCCGGAATAATACCCATTCCCAGCTTATTAGGTAAACCAATATCAGGCCAGGTTTCATCTGTTTTCCAAAAGTCAGGTCTTTCCGACAGATAATAAGAAGTATCGACAAGTTCTACCGATGATACAGGAATAATAACACCAAGAATATTGTTAGCGTACACAAAGTTATTGGCGCCTCTCAGTACAAACTGACCATGTAGAAAAGCTGTATTTGTACACTCATTCCCTACAAAGTTCTGGTCTGAAGTCTCGGTAGTATCACTTTGCGTCATAATAATTCCCCATAATTCGGCACGGTTTCTGAAAAAGGT
This sequence comes from uncultured Lentimicrobiaceae bacterium, assembly GCA_964386145.1. Classification (GTDB taxonomy): domain Bacteria; phylum Bacteroidota; class Bacteroidia; order Bacteroidales; family F082; genus Sulfidibacterium. Next base: position 707 of record CAYLSW010000135.1, read on the forward strand.
ATTCCGTGGGCCGGAAGGTCCCCAATAATGGTCAATGATAATATTTTGAACAATATTCCCTTCAAACAGGTTGGCAAAGGGGTAATGCCCATGCAGGGAGATATCTCCTGACAGATCCGCGAGGGCTTCGCTTCTAAAAGGATCACGTGAATAGTTATAAGCGAACACATTCCCATTGGCGCCGGTTTTCACCATCATGGCATGACGCAAATGCACAAAAATATTGTTCACAACCAAACATCCGCTGCTGTGATGCGCCAGCGTTACGCCATAGCCGTGCGTACTCACACCATCATAAGCAAAAGCATGATGAAAGTAGCTGCCTTCCACCTTGATTTGAGCACTACGGCTGATATAAACGTGACTTCCCGAGCTGCTGTCGCTCTCCAACCCGACCAAACGGCTGTTTACAGCAAAATCCAGAAAAATATTGTAACCCCCACCTACTGCAGGTTTATCCACACGTATAATTTTCAAACAGGAAACGGCAACATTTTTCACAGGCTCCACACGCTGCAACCGTGGATTTAAACTGTCGAGATAAGTGATACGCAACGGATTTCTCAGGATAATTGTATCGCCCGAAACGGCCTTAACGCTGGCTATTTGTCCTACCGAATTTTTTGCCCAATTGGCGGGGACAGTATTCCAGCTACCATTATTTTCCAACATCTCAATCCAATCGCCCGGATGAAAGTAAGAGGCTGAATCCGAGAGGAGCTTTGAACTTCCAAATGAATAGCCTCCTTTTAGGCGAACAAAATGATTTTCGGCAGCACCTGTTATGCGGATACAATCTTTTGGCTGATGGTTCAAATCAAATTTTAAAACAGTAACATTCGATCCATCGCCTTTTAGCCGGATACTATCCGGCAAAACCACTGTATTGTTAAAAAGATAGGTTCCGGCGGGAAATAAAACGGTTCCTGCCCGATGTTTAAACGATTTGACAGCTTGCTTTAAGGCATCGGAATTATCCGTTTTCCCATCTGCCACACCGCCAAAATCCAAAATACTAACAACTTTTACAGGCTCCTTAAAAGTATAATTTCGTATAATTTGATGCCAGTTAACCCTTCGGCCTGTGGGAATTGTCTGTGCATTCAGCGACAGCAATAGCAACACAAGCCAGGTTGTGGATACGATTTTTTTCATAATTTCGTTCTTTTTTCAAAGATAATTTAATTTTTACAAATGAAAAAACGTTTCCTCCCACTCATTTTTCTCGCAGGAATCATTCCGGTTTTGTTGCTGTTTGCTTCATGCCATTCCAAAAGAGAGGAAATTATCACAAAAAGAATTCAATATGACGTAAACATAAAAAGTCCTAATCCCGACTACGACTGGTGGATACAAAATCTGGTCGGCCCACAAAGGGAAAAGTTGGTTAAAATCATTTTACGGGGTGCTGTTTCGGGAAGATTTAAAGTTTATGATTATTTTTACAGTCCTCTCGACAAAAAGGAGGTCTCCCGCATTCTTTCCGACACAATAGTTTTGAAGGTCAGAGAGTCAGAACCTCCTTACAAACTGAAAGACAGTGCAGTGGTAACGCATATTCAGGTTAAGGATATCCGGCGATTACGTTTCCTGGAAGAGTGGCGCATCAACCCGAAGACCATGCAATTTACCAAAATAATAAAAGGTATCGCACCGGTTGCCCGCCGCATTGATGCGGAAGGCAACATACGCTGGCAACCGCTTTTCTGGATTTTTCCCGACCCGAAAACAGCCAGCGAATTGCGACAAACACCCTAATCATATTGTTTAACATTTTTTTGTGAACAAATGTCTCAAAACAGACCCGAATACAAACGGCTTTCGTTTAACTTTGTCCTGATGAGAAAAAGGAAAAGTTACTTTCGCATTATTTTTTTCGCCTTACTGTTGGCAGGCTTTGTGCCTGTTGCTTACGGGCAGGCTGGAAAAATGACCACCAAAGAGTATATCAACAAATACAAGGGCATCGCCATCAAGGACATGAAAACATACAAAATCCCTGCTTCCATTACGCTGGCGCAGGGTATTTTGGAATCGGGCAGCGGCAACAGCAGGCTGGCAAGGAAAGCCAACAATCATTTCGGTATAAAATGTCATAACGACTGGCATGGAAAAAAAATATATGTGGCAGACGATACCCGTCGTGATTGTTTTCGCAAATATAAAAGGCCTGAAGACTCTTATCGTGATCATTCCAGGTTTCTCTCTAAACACGGGCGTTATTCCTTCCTTTTCAAGTACCCCATAACCGACTACAAAGACTGGGCTTACGGATTGAAACGCGCCGGTTATGCTACCAATCCGAGGTATCCGCAACTACTCATCCATTACATTGAAAAATACCATTTGTATAAGTATGACAAAAACAAAACAAGACTTTTCGGAAAAAGAAAAAACAGAAGAATCATGGCTTATTCGACACCGGTGATTTCTTCGTTTGTCAAAGTCAGAACCAGCATGTATGGCCGTCCTGTTCTGGAAAACAACGGGCGGCGGCTGATAATTGTCAAACCGGGAGATACTTTCAAAAAGGTGGCTGCCGAGTTTGAGATCAGTACTCGCAAATTACTTAAAATAAATGAGTTAAGAAACACACGGGTTCTATGCCCCGGTGAACTGCTCTATCTTGAGAAAAAAGCCTCTAAAGCAGAGAGAGGGTTCAAATACCACGTTGTGAAACAGGGAGAAACGTTGTGGGCAATTTCTCAACTTTACGGCATCAGGCTGAGTAGCTTGTTGAGGAAGAATAATCTGCCGGAGCATTATCAGTCAGCCACCGGAACAAAACTCAGGGTCCGTTAGGCAGGGATTTCACCCTGAAAAACCCATTCTGCCGGACCACGGAGCCAAACATCAGTAAACCCATCTCCGTTTTCCCGGGAGCTAACCTGAAAATCACCGCCACGGGTATAAATATTTGTAGCCGGTTTACCTGTTTTAAGAAATGCAGCCACTAATGCAGAAGCGGTTACACCTGTCCCACACGAAAGTGTCTCACCTTCCACACCACGCTCGTATGTCCTGACAAAAAGTCCGTCCTCCGCTGTCCCGACAAAATTCACATTAGTACCGTTCGGGGCAAACCTATGGTCATTTCTGATTTCCCTGCCCATACTCCGCACATCCACATCTTCAACAGATGAAACAAACCGGACAAAATGGGGAACACCCGTATTTAAAAACCAGCCATCGTCAAAGGCTTTCACTTCTTTTACATCTTGCATTTTCAACGAGACATCAAAAATCCGGTTATCGGCAGAACCATCTTCTATCTTTGCTTCATGCACTCCATCTGAAGCTGAAAAACGCATTTCTTTTCCGGCAATACCTTTCATGAAAGCCAGGGCAGCAATACTCCTGCCGCCATTTCCACACATTTCGGCAGGACGTCCATCCGAATTAAAATATGCCATGTCGAAGTCACTGGAATCGGAAGATTTCAGAAGTATCAGCCCATCGGCACCAACGCCAAAATGACGGTGGCAGAAACGGGCTCTCTCCTTACGACCGGCAGAAAACAGGCCTTCCCTGTCATCAACAAGAAGAAAATCATTTCCGTTAGCCTGAAACTTATAAAACTGCATACACAACGTATTTAATTATTGTTAAAAATAAAGTTTCCCAACCTGTTTGGAAGGATTTTTGTAAAAGCATTCTTTGTGAATTTATCTGATTAACAAAGATTAACGTTATTCCGGAAACGAAATTCCCGGAATAACGTTATACACTCAGACAGCAAAGATAAGATGCTTTTAAAAACAAAAATAGTAACAGATGAAAACAGTCATTAAAAGTTTCGTTGGAGCAGTTACCGGAACAATTTTTATTTTAGTAATTGCCTTCTTTTTTATTAAAAGACAACATCCGGATACCATCACACCAATTGTCAAAAATGAAATCCGAAATACACGGGTTGTCCCGACTTCCTACACACTTCCCCAAAACACTGATTTTACCATAGCGGCAGCAAAAACCGTTAATGCCGTCGTTCATATAAAAACCATTATAGGCATAAAACCACGCAATTATGATCATTTCTTCGGTTCGTTACGTGGCTATTTATACGGTCAGCAGCAGCAGGCGCTCATTGCTTTTGGCTCGGGGGTGGTGATATCTCCCAACGGGTACATTGTAACCAACAATCATGTGGTGAATGGTGCTGACAAAATCTTTGTAACTTTTAACGACAAACGGGAGATGGAAGCCAAAATCGTTGGCACTTCACCTTCCACCGACCTGGCACTTATCAAAGTCGATGCAAAAGATTTGCCTTATTTGACCTACGGCAATTCTGACAATCTGAAAGTGGGACAATGGGTATTGGCCGTGGGGAATCCTTTCAATCTGACTTCAACGGTTACAGCGGGAATTATCAGTGCAAAAGCGCGCGACATTCATATCTTGGGAGGAAAATCAGCCATTGAGTCATTTATCCAGACCGATGCTGCTGTAAATCCCGGAAACAGTGGTGGTGCACTTGTAAATACCGCCGGCCAGCTCATCGGCATCAATGCCGCTATTGCCTCACAAACAGGAGCCTACGAAGGATACTCTTTTGCTATCCCTGTTAATCTGGTGAGAAAGGTGGTCAATGATCTTATGAATTACGGCCAGATTCAGCGTGCCTATCTCGGTATACAAATCCAGAATATTGATGCAGAATTTGCCAAAAAAATGAATTTACACGACCTGAACGGTGTTTATGTGGCCGGCGTAGTAGAGGGCAGCGGTGCCGCAAAAGCGGGGATTCAGAAAGGCGACATCATCACTACCATCAACAACCATCCCGTAAAAGATATATCGGAACTTCTCGGTATTATCGGACAATACAGTCCGGGCAATACGATACATGTCAGTTTTATTCAAGACAGAAAAAAGAAAACCGTTCTTGTTGTCCTGAAAAACAAAAACGGAACTACCGGCCTGGTTAAAGCACAAAAAGCATTTTACAGTGATGTTCTGGGTGCCATGCTGAAAACCGCACCGGAAAACGACTTGGGAAATCTGAATATTGACCATGGCTTAAAAGTCGTCAGAGTCAAAAAAGGTATTCTGCAAAGAGGTGGCATTGCTGAGGGATTTATTATCACGGAAGTAAATGACCGGGAGGTGAACAATCGGAAACAGATTGAAAAAGCCTTATCGGAGAGTGACAATAACACAGTGAAAGTAAGCGGAATATACCCAAACGGAATGAGAATTTCTTTTGAATTTGTACCATAAACTTTTATAATTTAGAATTTTTTTAAATAAATTGCGAAACTTTTCACAAGTAATCACGTAGATTAAAATCTAAAACGAACTAATTTA
>CAYLSW010000136.1:0-5992 GCA_964386145.1 uncultured Lentimicrobiaceae bacterium
AAAGGCGTGAAAGAACAAGTCGAAACCGTTAGGTTATTTCGTTTCAATCCCTAAGTCTGAGGCCCGGATGCATTGTGTGTCCGGGTTTTTTAATGCATCCTCTTTATTTAGTGCCATCAAGAAAGCACCCTGTTTGTGATATGCTTGCCTGATGAAAAATATAATTTATTCTCGGTTTAAATAAATACCATAAATACCTATAAATCAAATAATTAGAAATAATGTGCTTTTTATCATAAAAAGCATTTACCTGGTAAATATCAGTAAATCAAACAATAACTATCCTATTTTTAACGTATTCAAATAGTTAGTTTTTTCCATTTGTTAGTTAAATCGTTATAATTTTGTCTGTGAATATATAATTGTATAATTATTTATATAAAATATCATATAAATGAAAAAGCACCGGGTAATACGCAACAGATTGGATGATGAAGCATATTTGTCCTCATGTGTGGAGAAAGGGATGAAAAAGCCATTGCTCTATTGTGGTAAAAGCCGGGTAACTTTAGCATTAAAAATATACGTATGAAAACAAGACGTCAATTTATTAAAATTACAGCAGCAGGAGCCGGAGTGGCTGCTTTAGGCTTGTATTCGCTCAATGCGAGCGGCTTAGGCCTCTTTGACAGTACACAAGAGGAGGAGCCTGCCAGTGATGAGCAGATGACTGCTACTCCCACCTATTGTGAGGTTTGTTTTTGGAAATGTGCCGGTTGGACTTACGTTGACAAGAAGGGGAGATTAAGAAAGATAATCGGCAACAAAAATGATCCACACAGTAACGGCCGCCTTTGTCCGAGAGGTACAGGCGGTATTGGCATGTACAACGACAAAGACAGGTTGAAAACACCTTTAATCCGTGAAACAAGAAAAGATGGTTCCCAGTATTTTCGTAAAGCTTCATGGGGTGAAGCACTGGACAAGGTTGCGGGTAAAATGCAGGAAGTTGCTGATAAATATGGCAAAGAAGCCTTTGGCCTGTTCAACCATGGTACCCCCGGTGGACATCTGGAGCATCTTATGAGAGCCTATGGCTCGGAAACCAATGCTGAACCGGCTTATGCCCAATGTCGCGGGCCCAGGTCTGCTGCTTATTATGCGACTTATGGCGCTTATATCGGATCCCCGGAGTGTACCGATATCAGGGATACAAAATGTTTGGTACTGATTGGTTCCCATATAGGCGAAAATATGCACAACAGCCAGGTTCAGGAAATGTCACATGCCATTGACCAAAAAGCTACCATAATCACCGTTGACCCAAGGTTTAGCACTGCCGCCAGCAAAGCTCAGTTCTGGCTGCCCATAAAGCCTTCAACAGATATTGCCCTCATCATGGCCTGGATTCATGTTCTGATTTATGAAGATATCTATAATAAAGATTACGTTAAAAAGTACACCTTTGGTTTCGACAGGCTAAAAGAGCATGTTAAAGATATGACACCGGAATGGGCGTATGGGATTACGACTATTGAACCCGATTTGATTCGAAAAACCGCACATGAAATGGCCGGATTTGCGCCTGCTGTTGTGATACATCCCGGACGCCATGTTGTCTGGTACGGTGACGACAGCCAGCGTGAAAGAGCACTTGGAATTCTAACCGCTCTGTTAGGCGCCTGGGGTAAAAGAGGAAGTTTGTACCTCCCTGAGGCAAAAGCTGTTCCTCATTTCCCCCAGCCTCCCTATCCAAAACCTGAATGGAACTGGAAAGACCTGCTCGAAGGTCGTTTTCCATTGGCTTCCATGGGAATTACCACAGAAATTATGAAAGCTTCCATTCCGCGCTACAAATATAAACATCAGGTAAAAGCATGGTTAGTTGGCGGAACCAACCTGCCCATCTCCATGCCTGATAAACCTTTGCTGAAGGAAGCCATTGAAGCCGTTGAATTTATTGCCGTAATGGATACTATGCCCATGGAAGTAACCGGCTTTGCCGATGTGGTGCTGCCGGAAGCCACTTATCTGGAGAGATATGACTTTATCCGCGCTGCACAAAACAGAATTCCTTCTGTTGCCTTGCGAATGCCGGCAGTTAAGCCAAAATATGATTCAAAACCGGCATGGTGGATTGTTAAACAAATCGGAGAACGTTTAGGATTACATGCGTATTTTAATTACGATGATTACTCGGAGGTGCTGGATTGGCAATTTAAACAAATCGGCACTTCACTGGAAGAGATGAAAAAAATCGGGGTGAAAAAGTTCCCGCGTGTCAATGGCCCTCTCTATCTTGGGGATAACGAAGACTTTGAATTTAATACGAATACCGGCAAAATTGAGTTGTATTCAACGGAATTTGCAGACGCTGGTTTTGATCCTATCCCTGTTTATAAACCACATCCCGAGCCTCCTCAGAATTTTTATCGTCTTATCTATGGACGGGCACCTATGCACACATTTTCCCGAACCATCAACAACCACAATTTGTGGGATTTGATGAAGGAGAATAGTGTTTGGGTAAACCCGAAAATTGCCGCTCTCTGGGAACTTAAAAACGGTGATTATGTCTGGCTGAAAAATCAGGATGATGTGGTCACCAGATTCCCTGTGAAAGTGAGGGTAACGGAGCGAATACGATGGGATTCGGTTTACATGGTACATGGTTTCGGCCATTCCGATAAAAAGTTGACAAGGGCATACGGACGTGGAGCCAGTGATGAAAGCATGATTACCCATTATGCCCAGGATCCCGTTATGGGAGGTACCGGCATGCGGGTTAATTTTATTACTTTTTTAAAAGAAGATCCAAAACAGGAGAGAAAGGAGGTTAAAGCATGAGATACGCCATGGCTATTGATACCAACAAATGTGTAGGCTGCGCAGATTGTGTGGTTGCCTGCCAAACGGAAAATAATGTTCCTCACGGTTATTCCCGTGATTGGATTGTGGAGAATGTGGAGGGTGCCTACCCAAATCTAAATATGAAATTCCAGTCGGAAAGATGCAACCACTGTGAAAATGCTCCCTGTGTGAGATGCTGTCCTACAGGCGCAAGCCATATTGTAGAAGGAGGCATTGTTTTGGTGACCCATGACGATTGTATCGGTTGTAGTGCCTGTATTGAAGCTTGTCCTTATGATGCCCGGTATATCCATCCGGATGGGTATGTGGATAAATGTACTTTCTGCATCCAACGTGTGGAGAAAGGGCAAAACCCGGCCTGTGTGGATGTATGCCCTACTTACTGTCTCCATTTTGGGGATTTGGATAACCCGAACAGCGATGTTTCACAAGCCTTGAAAGACAGAACCTGGTATGTGCTGGCTCCGGAGGCCGGAACCGAGCCTCAATTATATTTTCTTACATAACAACCTCTAAAAGACAATTAAAATGAAGGAAGAACTAATAGTTAGCGGTCGTAATATTCCAGGTATTGACCCCTATTTAAGTATGTGGCACTGGCAAATTTCACTTTACCTTTTTCTTGGAGGTCTTGCAGCCGGTATTCTCTTTTTTGCCGCTTATTTTGTGATTCGTGGCAAGGAAAAGGAGATGCCGGCAACAGTTAAGTGGGCAACTATTATTGCCCCAATCGTACTGGTGATTGGTCTCACGGCTCTGTTCTCAGATTTATATCATAAATTGTATTTCTGGCGGTTATACACTACCATTCGCTTTACATCACCCATGTCGTGGGGAGCCTGGACACTGATGCTGATTACCCCTTTATCGATAGTTTGGGTAGCAAGTTATATGAAAGAGATGTTTCCTAAGTGGGATTGGAAATTTGGTTTCTTAAACAGTTTTGAGAAGTGGGTAATCAAAAACCGTATCTCTTTTGCCTGGATAATGATGATTCTTTCCATTATTTTGGGAGTTTATACGGGCATCCTTCTCTCCGCATTTAATGCCCGACCGTTATGGAATACCTCCATCTTAGGACCTCTCTTCTTAGTTTCCGGTTTCTCCACCGGACTGGCGGCTATTATGTGGGTGAGTAATAATGAACACGAACGAAGAATATTAAGCAAAATCGATCTTATTTTTATTGCCATTGAGTTATTTCTGATTGTACACCTGTTTATGGGGTTCATGGCTGGTACTGCCGTAAAACTGGAAGCCTTTAAATTATTTATCGGAGGCTCTTTTACCTTTAGCTTTTGGGTTTTTGTCGTCTTGCTTGGCCTTATATTTCCCGGAGCTCTGGAAATTTTGGAGTTATCAGGATACCGCGTTCCAAGATGGATACCGGCTTTCCTGATTCTGTTCGGCGGATTAATGTTTCGTTTTGTCATGGTAGAAGCAGGACAAATTACCCGATTTTTATATTGATCTGTAAAAAATTAAAAAATGGATACACAACAAAAAAATAACTATCAGCCCAATTATATTAATCCCTATCTGGGAGGTGTCTTACTTGGGCTATTAGTCCTGATAACAGTTTATATTACAGGACGGGGACTGGGTGCCAGTGGTGCCATAAAAAGCACGGTAGTCACTACTGCCGATGCCATTAGTCCAACACTCGCCAAAGCCAATGGCTATTTGGGGAAATTTATTAGCAGCCAACATTCTCCCATGTATAACTGGCTTGTATTCGAGTCATTAGGAATCTTCTTTGGTGGCTTGCTTTCCGGGATTATTTTCGGAAGAATACGAAAACCATGGGTGGAACATAGCCCGAAAATTACGAGTAAAACCAGATTGATTTTTGCTCTTCTGGGTGGAATCTTTTTCGGCGCAGGTAGTCAGTTTGGTCGCGGATGTACCAGTGGTGCGGCACTAAGTGGGAGTTCCACTTTCGCCTTGGGAGGGGTGATTGTTATGCTCGCTATCTTTGGTACTGGCTACGCTATTACATGGATTTTCAGGAGATTATGGATTTAATAAGTTTTAACTTTAAAAAATATAAAAATGGGACCTCTTATTCCTAATGGTATCATTACCGGCGACTGGAACTTTGTTATTGCTATTTTGGTGGGCATAGTTTTTGGATTCTTGCTGGAAGCTTCCGGTTTCTCTTCTTCCAGAAATATTGTCGGTACTTTTTACGGGTACAACTTTGTTGTCCTCCGGGTTTTCTTTACAGCCGTTATTGTGGCTATGGTTGGGTTATTATATTTTAATTATTTCGGATGGATTAACCTTTCCCAAATTTTTATTCTCCCTACCTACTGGCCTTCTATGCTTCTCGGAGGAGTCATTATGGGGTTTGGCTTTCTGATGGGCGGCTTTTGTCCCGGAACCAGCTTTACAGCCATCTCTATTGGTAAAATTGATGGCCTTGTTTTTACTGTTGGCCTTTATCTCGGCATATTTATATTCTCCGAAAGCTTTCCATTGTTTAAAGGATTCTATAATAGTGGAAATCTGGGGCATGTAACACTTACCGATGTTACGGGAATTAACGCGGCCTGGTTTGCTTTTGCCTTTGTTATTATCGCTTTGGCTGCTTTCTGGGTTACGATGCTTATCGAAAAAAAGGTTCGAAAAAAAATAACGGAATATAAATTCTAAGATTATGAACAGAAATTATTTATTTCTTACCCTGATAATATTCGTGTTGGCGGCAGGCCTCTTATTTTTTCAAGCACCAAACAAGCCTCAACAAGTTCCGCCCGATAAACTTTTGTGGGATATTATCCAGCCCTCCCGGTATGTTTCTACCGATAATGTGGCAAAATGGATTATTGACAAGGATCCTTCTATAGAGCTGGTTGATGTCAGGGGGGCAGATCAATATAAGGCTTTCTCCCTGCCCAATGCCGTCAATGTTCCTTTGGATAGCCTGATAACCCCATCTGGAGGCGAGTATTTTGGTATTCCGGGAACCCGGGTAGTGTTGTTTGCCAATGATGATATCCTCTCCGATCAGGCCTGGGTTTTGTTGAGAAGGTTAGGATTCAAAGGTAATTACGTTATGAGAGGCGGACTTAATCGTTGGATAGAAACGATTATAAAACCCCGGGAGCCTTCCGAATCGGATCCTGAAACGGCTTTTAAAGTATATGAATTCAGAAGAGGTGCCCGTCTCTATTTTACC
>CAYLSW010000137.1:0-5990 GCA_964386145.1 uncultured Lentimicrobiaceae bacterium
CGGAGTGTAGGCTAATGATAAGTCACGTTGTGTTGAATAGGGCTTGGTAGGAATTACTTCTATCTTCCCCGGACGTCCCAATGCATGGTAATTGAAAGCGTCTTTTCTAAATAATTTGTCCATTCTTTCGTGTTTTTTTCATGCAACAAATGTACAATTAATTAATTTTCATTGCTCCTTAATGCAAAAAATATTGTTAATTTGTAAACAATATATATTTATTATGGATGGGCTGATGGTCAAAAAGATACAGTATTGATTTTTCTATCTAACTGGATAATTGTGGGCGGTACGGGCAGAGATACCGGCAAGACAACTCTGGTGGAAAAGCTGTTGCTAAAGTTTAGCTTGCAGGAACCGCTTACAGCAGTGAAGGTTTCCAATATAAAACCTGAGAACAGAAGTTTTCACGGCCATAACGTGGAGAGGAGTTCAGTGAAGGTTTTGTGTCAAAAAGAGTGGCGTACGGATGGAAACAAAGACAGTATGCGGTTTCTGAAAGCCGGAGCACAGACGTCGTGGTTTATCCAAACCGAAGATGTTTTCCTGCCGGAGACTTTTCCAAAGATTCAAGCTGTTTTGGAGGAGTCTCCATGGGTTGTTTGCGAGTCGAACAGTCTGCGAAACTTTGTCAAACCCGGGTTGTTTATTATGGTGAAAGGAAAAAGCGATACTTTCGGCAAAAAGAATGTTCGCGGGCTGTTACAGTTGGCTGATGTGGTTGTTGAAGTTTTACATTGGGAACAATTCGATGCGCTTGTGGAACGAATTACGATGAAAGATGGAAAATTTGCTCTGATGAAATAAAATCCTTATTATTTGAAATTAGAACAGTTTGTCGTAATGAACTTCATCCACCACCGTTTGCACTTTGTATTCCATGCTGTTGGTTTCCAACACTACGAGACAGCCGTATCCAACTTTGTTGACCATGTAAATGCCGTTGTCCAAATCAATAAAATCGGGTTTCTTTCTGCGAATAGCCATATTGATAAGCTCCAGACTAACAGGAACGTGACCATGAATAAGGAATTTGTTGTTGATTTTTTCGGGTTTTATTTTAAACTCTCTTGCCCATAGCATAGCACGGGTATCGCTGAACGGGTCATCAGCATCGAAGTTCAGGCCTGCGTGGACGGCAATAAATTTTTCCGTTTCCACAAAATATTCCAGTGATTCCATCCAGATGATATATTTTTCGGGGATTTCACCGGCACGGGTAGTACCGAAACTTTCCAGTGTTTGTTTTCCTCCATAAGCTTCCCACTCTTTCTGGAGGTGTGATTTGGTTTTTATTCCGAGAAAACTTTTCCTGTTTTTATCCGCTTTCCATGCTTTTACACACGACTCTTCATGGTTTCCTTTGAGTGCTGAAACTTTGTATCCTTCCTCTTGTAATTCCATAATAAAATCGATGACCCCTTTACTGTCCGGACCCCGGTCAATATAATCGCCGAGAAAAATCAGCCGGTCGGTTTTATTCGGTTTTATTTGCTGTTCCATCATTATCCCGAGGGTGTTCGCACAGCCGTGTGTATCAGGAATAATCCAGGTTTTTGACATGATAAGTATATGTTAAGAGAAGATAGAAGTGTTATATCCGGTTTAAGGTTAGCATATTCTGTGAAAATAAAAGCTTTGCAACGAAACTAATTGTCGTTGCAAAAGCATCTATGTATTATTTTCCTTTGGCTTGGTTAGCCACTTTTTCCATCAGCTTTTTCACTTCTTCGGGATCTCCAAGGAAATAGTCTTTGACGAAATTCATTTCGTCATCAAATTCAAACACATAAGGAATACCTGTGGGAATATTGAATTTCAGAATTTCCTCTTTACTCATGCCTTTCAGATGCATAACGAGAGCACGCAGGCTGTTTCCGTGAGCCGCCACCAGCAAATCACCCTGCTCTTTCAACGAAGGCTTGATTTCGCTTTCCCAATAAGGCAACATACGCTCAATCACCTCTTTCAACGATTCCGTCAAAGGAAGTTCTTCAGGAGTAAGGTCGGCATAACGCGGGTCGAAGCGGGGATTTCTTTCATCCTCGTTTGTCAAAGGTTCGGGCGGAATGTCAAAACTACGGCGCCACATCAACACTTTCTCATCACCGAATTTTTTAGCAGTTTCGGCTTTATTCAGACCTTGCAGGTTACCATAGTGTTTCTCGTTGAGCCGCCAGCTTTTGCGCTCTTCCACCCACATCGAATCCATCTCTTCCAACATTAGCCATAGCGTTTTAATGGCGCGTGTCAGATAAGAAGTATAGGCCAAACGAAACCGGTAGCCTTCTTTTTTCAATGTTTGCCCTGCTCTTTTTGCTTCTTCAATGCCCTGTTCTGAAAGAGGAACATCGGTCCATCCCGTAAAACGGTTTTCTTTATTCCAAATGCTCTCGCCATGTCGGGCCAATACAAGTCGTTTCATGATTTTAATTTTATCAGTTTATGTTTTTTGCTTCCGTTAAGGCCGTATCTTTGTAAGCAAATGAAATTTCAAACGCCGGCATTTGTCCATCGCCTGTTTCCGGAACTTTTATGGAATGTGCCGGTTACAGATGATGTTATCTACCTGACTTTCGATGATGGCCCTCATCCGGATGTCACGCCAAAAGTACTGAATATTCTTTTGCAATTTGATGCCAGGGTCTGCTTTTTTTGCGTTGGTAACAATGTGAATAAGTATCCAAAGACCTTTCATCAGGTACTGGATGCGGGTCATTTAGTTGGTAACCACAGCTATCATCACATCAATGGCTGGCGAACGCCGGACGATGTTTATTTTAAAGATATCGACTCTTGTAATAAGTTGGTGCGATCACACTATTTCAGGCCGCCTTACGGCAAAATACGACCTTCGCAAATGAAATATCTGAAAAAACATTACAGGCTGGTGATGTGGTCGGTAGTAACGTATGATTTTGACGAAGCAATTTCAAAGAAAGATTGCCTTGATATTGCCATAAGCAAAACCAGCCGGGGCAGTATTGTCGTCTTTCACGACAGCTCGAAAGCAGAAAAGAATATGCTCTATGCGCTACCACGATTTCTGGAGCACTATTCCAAAAGGGGATACCGGTTTGAAACCTGGAATTAAGATTATTGCTGAAGAAATATTACTGCCATTGTAGTTTCGGAACCTTATTGTTTCAGAAATTTTTTGTACTTTCGACTACCTAAATTAGAAATAGAAGCCATGACCCCGCCACCCGAATACTTACTGGAAAAAGCCCGTAACTATTGTGCTTATCAGGAGCGTAGTATTTTCGATGTAAAAACAAAATTGTTTCAGTGGAAAGCTACCGAAGATACATTAGAGGATATTATCAAAATACTCAAAGCGGAAAATTACATCAATGAGGAACGTTTTGTTAAAGCCTTTGCTCTGGGTAAGTTGCGACACAATAAATGGGGGAGGAACAAAATTTCTTATGCATTAAAGCAAAAACAGATTCCCGATCTCTTTATTCAAATAGGACTCAGTGAAATTGATGACGAAGAATACATAAACATCCTGAAAGCCGTTTTGTCTTCCAAAGTGGTGAAAACCAAAAGTGAATTTACCCGCCAAAATAAGCTTGTGCAGTACGCCGTACAGAAAGGATTTCAACCGGAACTGGCATGGAAAGTACTGAAAGGAGAAATTTGAATTTCCACCGAATATGATACCAACTACCCGAATATCAGGATTTGATTTGCAAATTAATGACTTGTTTTCTCTTGATAGCAAAGAAGATGATTCTTTTTTAGTAAAAACAGGGGCAATGTGTAAGACACCCCGGTAACTGTCAGTCATAATCATCGCAGAAATAGTATATTATAGAGAATATATTCCTTAAATAAATACTACTGTTAAAAAAAAACAAACTTTTTTTCAAAGAAATCGTAAAAAATTATATTTTTACAACACAATGCTGTTCTGTCTATCAAAATCTAAGAGGCGAAAAAACGGAGAACCTTTTCCATAACAGCGGGTTCGAATACCAGACGCTGCGAGTAGCAGTGTGTTGCACCTGATTTTATAAAAATTGAATAAATAACTAATCTAAAATTATAAACATGAAAAAAATAATAAAACACATTTACATCCCCTTTTTAGTAAGCCTTTTTTTCCTGGCTTCCTGTAATCCGAATACCAACACGGAGAATATTACCCCCGGCGCCGGGAGTGCCGATTTCAATAGTTATGTAGCGGTAGGCAACTCGCTAACTGCGGGTTATGCCGATGGTGCCTTGTATATCTCCGGGCAAAAGTATGGCTGGGCCAATATCTTGGCATACCAATTAAAATCAGTGGGCATGAAGGGACGTTTTAGAATTCCTTTTATGCCGACTGAAAACGGAGTAGGCGCTTCCGAAGGTTCGCAGGGAATCCCTGTGTTAAGAACAAAATTTGTTTTGGGCCATTCCGTTGACTGTTTGGGAAATTCGGGTCTTGGTCCGGTTCCTGCCAACCCGAATGCTTCACAGGCAACGCTTTATTTTTATTTATCCACCTCGGTAGCTGCGGATGGTCCTTTTAACAACCTGGGAATTCCGGGGATAAAAGTTACTGATTTGTTTCATCCGAATCTCGCTAAAACGAATCTGTTTTTCACCAGAATAGCCTACCATGTTACAGACACACTTGAGACTTATGCTGCAAAAGTTAAACCTACTTTTTTCAGCTTATGGATAGGCAACAACGATGTTCTCGGATATGCCGCTTCGGGTGGTGTCGGTGATGCCATTACTCCTATGGACGGGGCTGTGGGGGTTGGTTTTAAAGCCAGCATGGAGGCCGAAGTCAAATATCTTACTTCGATAACCGGAAAAGGTGTGATTGCCAATATTCCCGACATCACTTCCATTCCCTATTTTAACACGATTCCTTACAATGCCATTGTCCTTTCCGAACAAACACAGGCCGACCAGTTAAATGCTGCCTACACGCCATACAATAACGCTATGAAAGCGATGAACCTGCCTTACCGGATTACTTTCAAGGTCGGTGCCAATCCCATGGTTATTTCAGACCCATCGATGCCCTTACCCGACAACTTGTCGTATTTGAAAATAAGACAAATGAAAAGTGGCGAACTGGTGATTCTCGGAATGCCCACAGACTCTTTGAAATGCGCCGGATGGGGTACGCAGAAGCCTGTTGCCAATCAATATATCCTTACGGAAAGTGAGATTCAAAAGGTTAAAGCTGCCACCACGGCTTACAACTCACTTATGGTCAGCCTGGCCAAACAATATAATCTTGCCTATGTGGACTTTAACGCCATTATGAAAGGTATTGATAAGGATGGTATCACGGTGGATGGCATACATTTTACCACCAAATTTATAACCGGAAAACTGTTTTCTCTTGATGGTGTTCATCTTACGCCACAGGGAAACGCATTGGTAGCCAATTACTTCATTGCTGCCATTAATAAGAAATACGGCTCGCAAATTCAAAAGGTGACAGTCAGCGATTATCCATCCATCAAAATGCCTGCCCAGTCTTTGAATAATTTTGTCAGGGTAAATTTTTAGAGACAGAAAATTTAGCGTAAAAAAAGGGGGTTGGACTTATCCGGCCAACCCCTTATTATTCTAATTTATTAATTACCTATGAAGGACCTTGCTTTTATACGATTAAGATAATATCCTTTTTTAAATCAGAGGGACTTTAATTTTGAGACACAAAATTACTTATCCGAACTGATCCCAGGCCGCAGTTCCGGGAGATGATTAGCCCAACATTTTGTCAATCAAATCAACCACGCGTGAAGAGTATCCCCACTCATTATCGTACCACGACAATACTTTAATCGTTTTCCCCTGAACCATCAACGATTCTGCATCGTAAATAGAAGAGTGGTTGTTGTGAATCACATCAACCGAAACAATCGGATCTTCGCAATACTCCAGAATCCCTTTCATGGGGCCTTCGGCAGCTTCTTTCATGGCTGCATTAATTTCGTCTTTGGAAGCTTCCGTTTTTAGGTTGGCCACGAGGTCAA
>CAYLSW010000138.1:0-5976 GCA_964386145.1 uncultured Lentimicrobiaceae bacterium
GCTATTCCTGCGAGTCGAAAATCCGCGCTCACCCTTACTCTTCGTATTTTGACTTCTCATGACGAAAAACTTATGAATTGATCAGGTTAGGTGTTGTGCATAGTGTACACGATTATTTTCCCTATTTTAGCACTAAATTTTTAGTATATGCACACAAGTGAAATCAAAATAAAAATAACAACGTTTCCAGAAGCATCCGAGTTGCCTGAGGAAGAACAGAAATTATTACAGCAGGCGGCCAAAAGCGTTTCCCAATCTTACGCCCCTTATTCTAAATTTCATGTGGGTGCTGCCGTATTACTTGACAATGGAGAAGTTATTTGCGGTTCAAATCAGGAAAATGCTGCCTATCCGTCCGGATTGTGTGCCGAACGTGTGGCGCTGTTTTATGCCAATTCCAAATATCCGGATGCCAAAGTGAAAATATTGGCCATTGCTGCCCGTGCAGATTACTTTCAAATTGACAAACCTATCTCTCCCTGCGGAACCTGCCGTCAGGTAATGGCTGAGACAGAAAACCGCCAGCAAAGTAAAATCAAAATTCTCATGCAGGGCGCGTCAGGCCCTGTAAATATGACCGAAGGCATCGAAAACCTGCTGCCACTTACCTTTTATGAAGATAAGCTTAAGAAAAAATAATTTTATCATCAAATTTCCAACCATGAAAAAACTTATTTTATTTATAGGCCTGCTGGTTGTTTTTACCGCTTTTAAAAGTGATAAACCTGCTTATCGCCTCTTCAATGCAAAAGGGAAGATGGTGAAATACAGGAGAATTATCAATACAGCCAAAAATGCCGATGTGGTTTTTTTCGGCGAATTGCATAATAACCCCATTAGTCACTGGCTTGAACTTGAAATTACCAAAGACCTTTACAAGGCCCGCCATGGCAATATTATCCAGGGGGCCGAAATGTTTGAGCGCGATAATCAACTGATAATGAATGAATATATTAAAGGAGAAATAACGCAGAGAAACTTTAAAGATCAGGCGCGCTTGTGGTCCAACTACAAAACCGATTATAAGCCACTGGTGATGTTTGCCAAAAAAAATAATGTCCGGTTTATCGCAACAAATGTTCCCCGGCGGTACGCCAGCATCGTTTACAAACATGGATTTGCGGCTCTGGATACGCTCACTGCACAAGCCAAATCCTATATGGCACCATTGCCTATCCCTTACGACGCCAATTTGAGATGTTATAAGGATATGTTGGAAGAAATGAAGTCCATGGGACACAACAATCCCAACCTGCCAAAGGCGCAGGCATTAAAAGATGCTACTATGGCCGCTTCCATTGCAAAATATGCCGGGAAAGGGAAGCTTTTTATCCATTACGAAGGTTCCTACCACTCCGACCATTACCAGGGAATCCTGTGGTATTTGAATAAATACAAACCCGGGTTGAAAATTATCACTATCTCAACGGTGGAGCAAAAGGATATCAATACGCTTGCAAAAAAGTCCGTTAATGTGGCCAATTTCATCGTTGTGGTTCCCGAAGATATGACCACAACTTATTGACCATGCAACTTTATGAACTATCTAAGTTAGCCGGTAATATTTTGAAATTAAGTGTAACAGAACTAAACAATAGAATCTGCTTTTATAAAAGTTTATTATACAAAATGATCAATTCAGCGTACGAAAATCCCTTGCGAGGTATAAAAAATTAATCAATGAACATTAAAAGTTTTTTGAGGACAGCCCTTAATTTTTTCCATTTGGATATAACCAAGAATCTGGAATACGACAGATTAACAAAGTTAATAATGCGACGCGTTATAAACAACAATTCGCGATGTATAGATGTTGGTTGCCATAAGGGGGAAATTTTGGAATCAATATTAAAATATTCACCTCAGGGCAAACATTATGCTTTTGAACCAATACCCGGCTTGTTTAATCAATTAGAAAAAAAATACAAGAATAAGGCACTGATTTATCCCTATGCTCTTTCTGATAAAGCCGGTAAATCATCTTTTCATTTTGTTAAAAACGCACCGGCATACAGTGGTCTTAAAAAGAGAAAATACGACGTTGCCAATCCGGATATCGAAATGATAAAAGTGGAACTCCGGACACTTGATGAAATGATACCCGGGGATACAAAAATTGATTTTATCAAAATTGATGTGGAAGGAGGAGAATACGGTGTACTTAAAGGAGCGAAGAAGTTACTTAAAAAGTCTCAACCTGTCGTGGTTTTTGAATGTGGAATGGGAGCAAGTGATTATTATGGAACCAATCCCACCGACTTGTATAAGTTTATTACAGAGGAAGCCGGGCTTAGGATATCTACACTCAAATTCTATATAAAAAATGGCAGGTCATTGACGTTAAATGAATTTGATTACTATTTTAAGACAAATAAAGAATATTATTTTGTCGCACACAAATAGTCCGGCCCTCCTCATTCTCTCATTCTTTACTCTCCCCAGTTCTCCCGGTCAAGACTGCGGTACTGGATAGCTTCAGCGAGATGTTGTGACTGAATGTCATGCACATTTTCCAAATCGGCGACTGTTCTTGACACCTTAACAATGCGGTCGTAGGCACGTGCTGACAAGCTAAGCTTTTCCATGGCGGTTTTCAAAAGTTCCTGACTCTCTTTGTCCAGTTTACAGAAAAGGCTCAGGTCATTGCGTGTCATCTGGGCGTTACTGTGTATCTTTTTGCTGTTTTTGAATCGTTCTTCCTGAAGTTTTCGTGCCTGAATAACTCTTTTCCTGATAGCAACACTAGATTCTCCCGAGCGGGTTTCGGCCAGATGTTTGAAGGGGACAGGAACCACCTCCACATGCAAATCGATGCGGTCGAACAAAGGCCCCGAAATGCGATTCAGGTATCTTTTCACTGTGCCCGGCGAACAGACACAGGCACGGGTTGGGTGGTTGTAATACCCGCAGGGACAAGGATTCATGGCTGCTACTAACATAAATCCTGCCGGATATTCTACTGTAATTCTGGCACGAGAGATGGTTACTACGCGGTCTTCCATAGGCTGCCTCATCACCTCCAGCACCGTACGTTTAAATTCCGGTAGCTCATCCAAAAATAAAACACCGTTGTGTGCCAGTGAGATTTCTCCCGGTTGTGGATAAGAGCCACCTCCTACCAGTCCTGCATCGCTAATGGTGTGATGTGGCGAACGAAATGGCCGGTTGAGGATAAGCGAAGCGCTTTTTTTCAGTATTCCGGCCACCGAATGAATTTTGGTGGTCTCAATGGCTTCTTCCATTGACATAGGTGGCAGGATAGAAGAAATCCGTTTGGCGAGCATGGTTTTTCCCGAACCCGGCGGTCCAATCATAATCACATTATGACCGCCTGCTGCGGCAATTTCCAAAGCTCGCTTAATATTCTCCTGCCCTTTCACCTCAGCAAAATCAAAATCAAAATGGTTTAGGTTTTCCTGGAACTGCTCATCGCGGTTCTTTTGAAACTGTTGCAGCGACTTTCGACCTTCCAAAAAGTCGCAAACTTCTATCAATTGATGTGCGCCATATACCTCCACATCCTCCACGATGGCTGCTTCGGAAGCATTCTCAACAGGGACGACAACTCCTTTAAACCCTTGTTGCTTGGCAACCAGCGCTATGGGCAACGCTCCGTTTATAGGTTTTATGGTTCCATCCAACGACAGTTCTCCCATCACAACATACTCGTGCAGATGCTCACCACTGAGCTGTGAAGATGCCGCCAAAAGGCCCAGTGCAATGGGTAAATCATAAGCCGAGCCTTCTTTTTTAATATCAGCAGGAGCCATATTGATGACAACCCTGCGTTTGGGAAACTTCTTTCCCACGTTGCTCAGGGCTGCCAATATCCGCTCATGGCTCTCTTTTACCGCATTATCGGGCAATCCCACCAGAAAAAATTTGGAACCTTTTCCCACATTGACTTCTATGGTAATAATCAGTGCATCAATACCGTAAATGGCACTACCGTATGTCTTGGCAAGCATTGGGGTTTTCTTTTTTTACTTCGTTTTCCACAAAGGTAATGAAAAATTTGTAAGATAAAACAGTTTGCAATTTGCTCATATCTTCAACGCAACCGTCTCTGCGGAACCCATTCAGGGATATCTATCGGGAATTTCATCTGTCTTTGTATATTTGCAGCGAATATTAATCAGTTATTTGTTGGTTTTGGTAATGAGAAGAATTATTGTTTTCTTGTGTTTTCTAGTACTGCTTATTACAGGTAATCAAAATGTGTATGGGCAGAAAAAAAACACACCACGCCTCATCCGACTGGAAGTATCCAACGGCGCTTCCGAAAATTTTCGTGTGGTACCCATGGGCCAAAACGGACTCCTTGTCTTTTACGAAACCAATCAGATGAATGCCAAAGGCAACCGTCTTTGGTATTACGCCTTGTTTGATGTTCACATGAAACAAAAATGGCTGCGTCCAATCGCCCTTTCTGACAAGCTCTCTTTCGTAGACCAAAAGCAGGCCGGTAATATTGTCTATTTTGTTTTTAAAAATTCCGAAAAGAAGAAAAAAGGAAGCGGTTACTATGACGTTTTGATGTACAACATAATAAAACAGACGTTCAAAAATATTAAAGGCAGCCTGCCACAGGAAGCTGAGGTTGCCGGTTTTGCCGTTCAGGGAAGTGAACTTGGCCTGGGGTTAAACCTGGAAAAAGATAAGGCTGATCTACTGTTTATAAATACTGAGTCTGGTGACATCAAAGTAGCTCATCTTCTTGATATACAGCAAGTGGCTATTGATGGTGTCTATCGCAATAGTTCTGCCGGGACAATTGTGGTGGTAACGTCAAATCTGGATCCCAAATCAACTGTAAAGAATATCGTTTACAGTTTCATTCCGGACGCCTCGTTAGTACAAAAAGTTGATATTACTTACTTTGAGCCCATGACCGGGCTGAGCGATTTTGTTCTTGCCGGAGCTGATGGCAATAATTTGAAATTTTTTGGTGCCTATCATTTGATAACCAAAGGAGGCTTTCTTTCCGGAAATAATGGTGAACATAATCCGAATACGGCAGGTATTTTTTATCTGAGTATCGAAAACGGAAAGCAAAAGGAATTGCGGCATTATAATTTTCTGGATTTTAAAAATATACAGGGAACGTTTATGCAAAGCGAGTTTCATAAGACCAGGGGGGGAAACAGGAAAACCTCCAGTGAATATTCCGGAACGGTTTCATTGCTAAACATCACCCGTCCCGAAATTTTTCGCAACGACAATGGGTTTGTGGTTGCTGTCAATGCTTACATTGCTTATTATAAGACGGAAAACCACCTCGAATACGATTTCTATGGTAACATGTATCCGACCAATTACCAGGTTTTTGCCGGATATCAGTTTTATGATGTCATTCTTGCCGGCTTTACCAGCGATGGGTTAATGATCTGGGATAATGATTTTCCCATGGAAAATATTTTAAGTTATAAAATTGAAAATAAAGCACTGGTTTATCCGGATTCGGCAGTCATCACGCTGGCTTACATAACCAATGGACAGATAATTACACAGGATATTAGCGGGAGTAAAAAGCTGGACTCACGTGATAAAGTCAATATTGTTAGCCGCTACACCCGTGACCGCCCTGTGGGGAATGGCAATAGCAAAATAACACATTGGTACGATCATTATTTTTTGGTTTACGGATATCAACAGCTGAAAAACAGAGCATTGCAGGATCAACCATTGCGAACGGTTTTTTACATTAACAAAGTGGCACTTCGATAGTGAAACTTTCGCACCAAAAGGGGAAAAGTGACATATTATGAAAGACAATAAGAAAATTAACAAAAGATGTGGCCGCTGAAAGCAGCACAGTTTATTTTGAAAGATTAGAATGAAGGTTTTTATTGCAGTTGGCTTTTTATTGTTTCCGGCTCTCTTTTTCGGCCAGATTCTTACCGTTATTCCTACACATCCCAATACCAATGATAGTGTGGTAATTACCTATGATGCCAAACTGGGCAACGGTGAGCT
>CAYLSW010000139.1:0-5975 GCA_964386145.1 uncultured Lentimicrobiaceae bacterium
GCTTGGAAGTACTGAGGGAATAAAAACTTATCTTCGAAATACCTCCTGCTTTGCATTTCTGTCGCTAAACAGTGTGTTGGAAGAGTTGTCCCGAGGCGAGCTGATGGTCATTGAGTTGCCCGACCCTGCCATCCATCGTCTCTTCCATTTTATCACACCGCATGGCAACGAAGATCCGTTGGCCGAGATGTTTATGGATTTTGTTTTCAAAAATTTCCCACTGAAAGGCAGCAAATAAAGTATTGGCTCAATTCCGCAGGCTACTTCGTAATGAAGTGCCGGAATGTGTGTCAGGATTGGCAGGCACCATCTGAAAATGACCGACCTGAAGATAAACCTGACAAAAATATCTACGTTTTCTAACAAGTAGTTAGTGTCTCTAAGAAAACTATATATTTTTACTTGTGGTGTATAAAAAACGTCAAGGTCGAGGCGGGCGCAGTGTTGACAATGAGGAGTTTATTGTAGTAAATGACTGATTGGCGACACAAGTCCAACGAAGAGATCGGCGTTTTCTGGCAAGTACTATTTGAAAACGATTTCCCCGCACCGGAACAAAGGTGTGTAAGTTGCTAACGAATACCGTACTCCTTTATTTTCCGGTAAAGTGTCCGTTCTGAAATACCCAGTTCGCGGGCGGCATCTTTTCGTTTGCTGTTATGTTTCTCCAGTGCTTTGCGAATCATCTCCTTTTCCTTATCCTGCAACGACAGTGACTCTTCAACAATTTCAGAAGGGTGAAACTTTTCTTTTTCAGGTGAGACATGTCCGCTGTGAACAATTTCCATTTCTTCATCGCCAGGATGCATCTGACCCGGAATTTTATCCGAAATATGCTTCACAAGAAGAGCTTTGGTTTTTTCCATAGCCACATCGTCCGGATTTTTCTCCAAAATGCCAATGACAATTTTTTTCAATTCAGTGATGTCTTTCTTCATATCAAAAAGTACTTTGTAAAGTAAATCTCTTTCGGAGAATTGTTCACTTTTATCCCGATGATAAAGAACAGGGAGGCTTGGCCGTGTGGTGTCGGGCAGGTATCGCCGGAGTATATCGGCATTGATAAGTTTTTCCTTTTCAATAATAGAAATTTGCTCTGTAATGTTTTTAAGTTGCCGGACATTTCCCGGCCAGTAATAATTCTTCAAAACCTGAATAGCCTCTTCAGACAGGCGCAAAGGTGGCATACGATATTTCTCGGCAAAATCGGCGGCAAACTTTCTGAATAACAGATGAACATCATCTTTTCGCTCACGTAATGGCGGAATATAAATCGGCACTGTATTCAGGCGATAATAAAGGTCCTGACGGAATTTCCCTTTTTCAATGGCTTCCGGAATATTCACATTAGAGGCAACCACCACACGTACATTGGTCTTAATGACCTTGGAGGATCCCACTTTCATAAATTCGCCCACTTCGAGCACCCTCAAAAGGCGTACTTGTGTGGACAATGGCAGCTCAGCCACTTCATCAAGAAAAATTGTTCCGCCATTGGCTACTTCAAAATAGCCTTTACGTGCTTCGTGGGCGCCGGTAAATGAGCCTTTTTCATGCCCGAAAAGTTCTGAATCTATCGTACCTTCGGGAATGGCACCACAGTTTACAGCTATGTAGTTGCCGTGTTTCCGCGGACTCAGGAAATGAACAATCTGAGGAAAAACCTCTTTTCCGGTACCACTTTCTCCCGTAATCAATACTGTGAGATCGGTGGAAGCCACCTGCATGGCAATGTCAATAGCCCTGTGCAGCACAGAAGAGTTTCCAATAATACCGAACCGCTGTTTTACACTTTGAATATCCATAACCTTGTCTTTAAATTTAAAATCATTACTACCGCAGAACGGCATCCAGTTCTTTCTCAAAAGCTTGTTGCAGCCTGCGCATGGCTTTATCAATCACTTTGTCGGTGAGTGTTTTGTGCTCGTCCTGCAAAAGAAAGGACAAGGCATAGGATTTTTTTCCGTCCGGAACCTTTTCTCCTTCGTAAATATCGAAGATGCCAACTGATTTCAGCAGCTTTCTTTCTGCATGGAAAGCCAGTTTTTTCAAAACCTCGAAATGAACATCTTTGTCCACAACCAGTGCCAGATCGCGCCGTACCGAAGGGAATTTAGGAACCGGGGCATACAGCACATCATGGCGGGGTATTAGCTGAATTATAAGATCCCAGTTGATGTCGGCCACAAAAACTTCGGTTTTCACACCAGTCATTTTAAGCATGTCTTTGTGAACAGAACCAATTTGAGCCAGAACCTTCTTGCCGGAAATGAGTTGTAAGGAATAGTTGAAATTTCCGTCAGCAATTTCCGCGGTCTCCAGCCTGCTTTCATAAATGCCCAACTTTTTCAGCAAACTATCGACAACTCCTTTCACATAATAAAAATCAGACTGTCTGTTTTGGGAGTTCCAGTTTTCTGACTGCACACATCCGGTGGCAAAGAGTGTCAGGTGTTTTTCTTCGTAATAGTTGTGGACACCCTGTTTTTTGTCGTAGTGGTCCTTTTTAAAATAAGTTTTACCGAATTCAAAGATTTTCAAATCATTAATCTTTCGGTTTTGGTTGTAGGCAATCACTTCCAGCCCGCCAAACAGCAGTGTTTGCCGCAAAATGTCCAGGTCTTTGCTGAGCGGGTTGAGTAACTTCACATTATGTCTCTCGTGGAAAATTTTGCTGGTTTTTATGTATTCCGATTTGGTGAGCGAATTATTAATAATTTCCGAAAATCCCTGTCCCACAAGGTAGTCCGAAATTTCGTTTTGCAATTTCTCTAAATCAGGCTTTATATGCAGGCTCACGGAGGAATGAATTTTATTTTCAAACTTCACATTGTTGTAACCGTTAATCCGTAGAATTTCTTCAATCACATCCACCTCACGCAGCACATCTACCTTAAAGGTGGGGATGAGTAATTTAAGTCCGCTGGCAGTTTCTTCTATAATTCCCATTTCCAGATCCTGCACGATTTCTTTGATGATGTTCCGGTCGATAACATTGCCAATTAGCCGGTCAACATGGGCATACGAAACATCTATGGTCCATTTTTCTATTGGATGGGGATAAACATCCTTGATTTCGGAGGAGATGGTACCACCGGCAAGTTCTTTGATGAGCAATGCTGCTCTTTTCAAAGCAAAGAGGGTGATGTTAGGATCAGCACCACGCTCAAAACGGTAGCTGGCATCGGTCTGTAAAATATGACGTTTGGCTGTTTTACGTATGTGGCGCGGGTCGAAATAGGCACTTTCGAGAAAAATAGCCGTGGTTTTTTCGGTAACGCCAGAATCGGCACCGCCAAAGACACCGGCAATACACATGCCTTCTTCTTCGTTGCATATCATCAGGTCGTCCGGATGTAGTTTGCGTTCCATCTCATCAAGGGTAACAAAAGGTGTCTCGTCAGGCATTTTTTGAATGATAACTTTATTCCCTTTTATTTTGGCCGCATCGAAAGCATGCAACGGATGGCCGGTTTCGTGCAACACGAAATTGGTAATATCGACCACATTGTTAATGGGACGAACACCGATACTTTCCAGTTTCGTTTTCAGCCATTTCGGTGACTCTTTCACCTGAATATCTTTTAAGGTAATTCCCGAATATCGCGGACAAGCGTGCTCATCTTTTACCACCACATCAATGTTGAGATTATGGTTATCAACCTGAAAGTCATCATTGCCTGGCAGATTCAAATGATATTTCCGGGTGCTGAAATAGCGGTTGAGGCCGGCCACAAGGTCACGGGCAGAGCCGATATGTGAAGCAGCATCGCCCCGATTGGGAGTTAATCCTATTTCATAAACATAGTCCTTTTTAATATCAAAATAATCCGCTGCCGGGGTTCCTTGTTTTACGTCTGCCGGCAGCACCATGATACCGTCGTGCGAATTGCCCAGCCCCAGTTCATCTTCGGCACAAATCATGCCTTCGGAAACTTCGCCCCGGATTTTGGCTTTCTTAATTGTAATCGCTTCATCGCCATTGTACAAAGTGGTTCCAACCATAGCCACCAGTACTTTCTGGCCTTTGGCTACATTGGGTGCACCACAAACAACAGGTAATATTTTTCCGCCCACATCCACAGTCGTAACACTCAGTTTGTCTGCGTTGACATGTTTCTCGCAGGTGAGCACTTCACCGATAACGACACCTTCCAGCCCGCCTTTTACAGACTGAAACGCTTCAAATCCCTCTACTTCCAATCCAATATCGGTTAAAATTGCAGATAATTCCAACGGCTCAACATCCAGGTCAATGTAATCTTTCAGCCAGTTATAGGATAACTTCATGTGTTTTAAGTATTTTTGTATTTATTCCTTGTCAGAAAGTAAGTTGCTCCTTTATTTTGAGAAGAATATCCGGAAGTTTCTGACTTTCCTCTTTCATGTAATTATTTGTTAATCAATACTCATAAGTTGCTTCAGCCACTTCTTAAAGCAAGGGGACAAAGGTAAGAAAAAAATTGTGTACTGCCATTTCGTCAGGAGAAAGTGGCAAGATTATTTTGAAGAGTCAGGACTTGCTGCTAACAGGATAGATAAAGTAATCACGATTCCCTACAGCCGTTCAATTCCTATGAAAGCTTGATGGCTTCCCCGGAAAGGTTGAGGATAGAGAGGGGCTCCGGGTAGGCAGCTGTTTTTTTCGGTTCTGTTAAATATTCATAAATTTTTTATGCTGATAAAATAATAGTTGACAGTTAAATGATTAGTTTTGCCGCGCAAATTCGTTAAGCATTTTGTGAAATGAAGAAATATATTTTTGGTACGCTGGCATTTATTGCGTTACTGACCTACCTCGTTTCATCTTGTAAAAAGGATGAGATAAAACCTTTTTCTGTTGCCTTTTACAACGTGGAAAACCTATTCGATACTATTGATAATCTACGTACCCGGGACAACGACCATCTCCCCACAAGCAAAATTCCGTGGAATACCAAGCGTTACGAGCATAAATTAAGTAACCTGTCTAAGGTCATGTCTGCTATCAACGGGCCCGGATTCCCAACAGTTTTCGGCCTTTCCGAGGTGGAAAACCGGCAGGTGGTGGAAGATTTGATTCATACCGGTAAGCTGAAAAATGCCGGTTACAAAATCCTTCATAAAGAGAGTCCTGATGAGCGTGGTATTGATGTTGCCATGCTGTATCAGCCTAAAATTTATCAACCGATACAAACACGTTTCATTCGGCTGCAATTTCCTTCGGAACCTGATAATCCCACCCGCGACATTCTTTATTCAAAAGGTTTGCTTTACGGAAAAGACACCATACACATTTTTGTCAATCACTGGGTTTCACGCTATGGCGGACGAGATGAAACAGCGGCCTTGAGACGTTTTACCGGGCATCTGCTACGGCTTATGGCTGACTCTATCTTTAATGTGGATCCCAATGCCAACATCCTGATTATGGGCGATCTGAATGATAATCCTACGGATAAAAGTCTGACTGTTTCGCTTGGAGCGCAGGAGCCTAAACAGCCATTTGCCAAAAAACATTTGTATAATCTTGCTCTCAAACCTTTTAAGACCGGAGAAGGCTCAACTTATTACAAAGGTTGGAATTTGTTTGACCAGGTGATTGTTTCCACTGCGTTGATTGGTGGATACAACGGCATTAAAACCGACACTTTTAAAGAGGAGATTTTCAAAAAAGACTGGATGCTCTATCATCCGAAAAAAGGCCCTGCTATTCCCAATCGTACTGCCGGAAAATACTATTACGGCGGCTTCAGCGATCACCTTCCGGTCATTGTCCGCATGAAGGTGGATTTGAGCGGGGAGGTTTTCACGATAATTTAGGAACATCTTAAGCCGGACAGGACAAACACATGAGGCTTTGGAACGGTTTAGAAATAATTGATAATATGAAAATTTTTGAACGAATTGAAAAGATAAAAGAAACCGTACTAAGGGATTATAACAAAATAACCTGACAGTTTCGGCTTGTTCTTTTGTGCTTTTTCTTCGTTGCA
>CAYLSW010000140.1:0-5971 GCA_964386145.1 uncultured Lentimicrobiaceae bacterium
ATCCCTGGGACAAAATAATATTTAGCCAATGTTTAGCGGCTTATAAGCCATACGGAAAATTTTACTAAATTTGAAAACTAAACATTTACCAAGATTACCGTGAGTTCTGTGAATTACAAAAATTTGCCGGGCGGGATGAGATTTTCCCTGTCTGGTTGATCCGGGCCATAAACAACCGGATGAATATCCTGCAATTAATAAAGATTTTAAAATGAATAAAAAGGTACTTTTATTTTTGGCACAGGGATTTGAAGAATATGAAGCAGGCGTTTTCACTGATGTCATGGGTTGGAGCAGGGTTTGTGGAATCGAACCGGTTGGGTTAATCACAACCGGATTAAGACCTGAAATTAAATGCACATGGAATTTAACCGTTCAACCCGAACTTGACTTTGGCAAAATAAACATAGAAGATTTTGATGCATTGGCAATTCCGGGTGGATTTGAAAACGCCGGGTTTTATGAAGATGCCTATGACGAACGATTCTTAGACCTGATACGAGAATTTGTTCATCGTGGAAAAATAATAGCTTCAGTTTGTGTGGCGGCATTACCAGTTGGAAAATCAGGTGTATTAAAAAATAAAAATGCAACAACTTATGACCTGCCGGATGGTCTGAGACGAAAACAGTTATCTGATTTTGGCGCAATTATTAAAGATGAAAAAATAGTAGTGGATAATCATATTATTACTTCCACGGGTCCATCAACAGGGTTAGATGTTGCGTTTAAATTATTGGAAATGCTGACGAGTAACGAAAATGTGGATTTAGTGAAAAAACATATGAGATTCGAATAAAACTTAATTATAATCTGGTTATAACTTAACCTATGTTCCATAAGGAGGAACATACCGAATGTAAATAGTGTCAGTAAGAAAACTCCCTATTTTAGGAAGGTGGTTGTCAGAAGTCGTCAAAGTCAAGGCGAGCGCAATCTGAAAATCAGGAGTTTACTTTTGTAAATGACTGATTTGAAGATAAGCTCAACGAAGAGATTGGCGTTTTCTGGCAGCCACTAAATATGATGGAAACGTTAATAGATCAGAGGTAGATTGGAAGTGAAGTGCAGTAAAACCCACATAATGTTTATGGTATGAAACGTTGGGTATAAAAATAAGATAAGGAATGGAAAATTTGATTAAACAGTATAAAGAAAACCCGGATCTGGTATATAACACCTGGTTCGTGAATAATGAAGAACGACTGAAAGCATTTCGTTCCATCAGACGCGGGGTTATTCAAGTCATTCACGATATCAAAGGAGGTACCTTCCCGAACGATTTTAAAGGAAGTTCGCTCGAATTTGTTCTGTCCTGTATTACCGAGCAAAAGCAGGTATTTGAAGGCGCTGCCCACCCCTTCTACTGGAAACCAAAACTCAGGATACCTGATATTTACGAAAGCCAGGACAACAAACGATACTTCGGACAGTTTTTAGAAAATTGCCTGAACGCCTCAAATGAAAATGCTCTCCTGACAGAAATCATCAAGTTAGACGAGAAAAAAATAAAAGGACTCGGCCCGGCAGTTGCAAGTATCTTGTATTTTCTTCACCCTACAATTATTCCACCCTGCAATACAGCCATTGTAAACGGGTTTAACGTTTTGTATCATGACAAAGTAAAGTTGGGTTCCTGGTCAGAGTATTTAAGGATGCGTGCGGTTATCATTCAACAAAACAGGCAATACAAAAAGAACCTTTCGACAGATTTAGGAGCCTTCAGCGGTTTGCTTTTTGAAATCGGAGCAAAAAATATCCTGACGGGGCAGGAATCCACCCTCACAGACAAAGAGAGGGAAAAGATTTTAAAACAGTTGCAGAAAAGGCGTCAAAAGGTTGTCAATGAAAAACAGGAAAACCAGCTGCATTCTGAAATGCAGTATCACTTGCTTAAAATTGGTAGTGCCCTGAATTATGATGTAATAGCTGCTTCCAATGATCGCTCAAAAACCTATAACGGAAACAAGTTCTCTTTCATTGGCATTAAAGAATTTCCTAAAATAGAGGTTCCTAAAGAAACTTTTAATACAATAAAACTCATTGACATTGTGTGGTTTGAAAAAGGAACCAACCATGTTGTGTGTGCGTTTGAAGTCGAAAGAAGTACTTCAATTTATTCTGGTATTTTGCGGCTGACGGATTTATCATTTTCATTACCCTCCTTTCAGTCGAAACTTTTTATCGTAATACCAAACAATAGAGAAAAAGAGGTGAGACTACAATTGAACAGACCTGCTGTTCGTAACAGCAATTTGGAGATATTGTATATTCTGACATCAGAATTGAGAGAAAATTGTGATGCATTATGTAAACTCGGCGACAGCTATCATATCATGGAAAAAATAGCAAAAAAAGCCTGAAAAAGAATACATTATGCCCGACATCAAGATATAGCCCCAACCCTGCTAATATCTTCTTTCCGGCTCAGGTAGTCCGGTATTCGGAAAGCTACCTTTGCATCTGACTTATTTCTTATCTGCCAAAGTAGGGACAACCACAATAAAAACATGCTGCTACCTGAAATACAATGTATATTTGGGGTAATATTGTTGAGTTGTATGGCTTCGAAACTGAAGTTGTAAATTAAGGAAAAATATGAAAAAAGCATTAATAATAATTGATATTCAAAATGACTATTTTGCAAAGGGTAAGATGCCTGTTGCAAATTCAGAGTTGGTAAGTTTAAAGGCAAAAAAATTACTAACATATTTTAGAAATGAGAAAATGACTATTGCTCATGTTCAACACATCTCCACAAGGGTTGGCTCAACTTTTTTTATTCCCGATTCGGAAGGAGTCGAAATACATCCAAACGTAAAGCCATTGGGAAATGAAGAAATTATTGTCAAACATTTCCCAAATAGTTTCCGGGAAACCGGACTACTCAGTTATCTAAACGAAAGGGAAATAACTAATTTGGTCATTTGTGGGATGATGACACATATGTGTGTTGATGCTACCGTAAGAGCTGCAAAGGATTATGAATTTAATATTGAACTTATTAGTGATGCATGTTCTACTAAAGATTTAGAGATAAACGGGCAAAATGTACAAGCTTCAGAAGTTCAGAAATCATTTTTAGCAGCATTAAACTATTTTTATTCGCAAGTGTTGACAACAGAAAATTATTTAAAGAAAACTTAATAAAGAGCATTAAATTTTTAAAATTGGAATAAGCAAAACAAAATGAAACCATCAAAAAGATACAAGGCAGGTTGGGAGAAACTGAAAGAAATAGACGGAGAAGCTGGAGAAAAAGAATTGTCAAAATTAGATGGTGCTCAGGTTGAAAAGCTGAAAGATGCTTACAATGATTTCTCACCTGAATTAGTCAGGTTTGTCCTTGAATTTGGTTACGGGGATATCTTTTCAAGAGATAGTCTGGACGTGAAATACCGGCAAATTGCTACTATTGCCGCCCTCATCGCATTAGGAAATGCACCATCACAACTAAAATTCCATATTAAGGCAGCCTTGAATATTGGACTGACAATAGATAATATTAGGGAAATTATGCTTCTAATGACGGCTTATGCAAGCTTTCCTGCAGGTATCAATGGGACAGACATTTTGAAAGTTGTCGTAGCCGAACAAAAAAAAACAAATTCCGCTAACAAGGCAGTGTTTATGGCCCATCTGCATCCAGGAAAAACCAGTGGAAAATATTCATCAGCGTGAAACTTTATGGCTGTTTATTCCTATCACCTCAAAGCGTTATTTGGCCGTTTCCTACATGCACCTCCCCTTCTTCCATAGAATATTTTACCTTTGTCCTCTAATTATATAGATGATGATAAAGGAACGTCTGAAAGGGAAAACTACTCCCGTTCGCGTGGGTGTTACTCACGGCGATTTTAACGGGATAAGTTATGAAGTGATGATTAAAGCACTGATGGATAACCGCTTATATGAAATGTTTACGCCCATTATTTACGGACTTCCTCGTGTGATTGGTTTTCACCGTAAACACATGCACCTTTCCGAATTTAATTATACTGTCATTCCCAATATTTCAAAATTAACAGTCAAAAAGCTGAATATTCGCAGTATCAGTGACGATGAGGTGAAAGTTGAGTTTGGGAAATCCACTCGACTGGCCGGCGATTATGCTTTTCAGGCTTTGGAAACAGCAGTGAAAGATTTGAGAGACAAAAAGATAGATATTTTGGTCACAGCCCCCATAAACAAGGAAAATATTCATTCCGGGAAATTTGCTTTTCAGGGACATACCGAATATCTAACGCAGCGTTTTGGCGTAGAAAACTCGTTGATGCTCATGGTTTTCGACAAGTTAAAGATAGGTACGGTTACCAATCATATTCCTATCGGAGAGGTGGCCGGCACGATTACCGAAGAACTTATTCTTACCAAACTCACTATCCTGAACGATTCGTTGGAAAAAGATTTCCTCATCATGAGACCGAAGATTGCTGTTTTGGGATTAAATCCTCATGCCGGCGACAAAGGACTTATCGGCAACGAAGATGAAACGATGATACATGCTGCTGTCATCAAAGCAAAAGAACAGGAGATACTTGCTTTTGGCCCTTTTCCTGCTGATGGCTTCTTTGGTTCTGGTAACTACACAAAATACGATGCCGTCTTGTCCATGTATCACGACCAGGGGCTGATTCCTTTCAAATTAATGTCTTTGGGCAGAGGTGTAAACTATACAGCCGGGTTGCCCATTGTGCGCACTTCGCCCGAACACGGTACAGCCTACGATATTGCCGGCGAAAATGTAGCTTCTCCTTTTTCTATGAGGCAAGCGGTATATCTTGGCGTGGACATTTACAAAAATCGGCAAAAGTGGCAAGCCATGCACGTGAATCCTCTATCCCAACACTACCATGCTACATAAACAATATTCAGGAGAAGAACTAACTGAAATAATGAAAGCGCGACTGCTTTCACCAGATAGTGCATCCATAAACGTGGAAGATATTCTCATCGACAGCCGCCGGTTTATCCGTTCTGCCAAAACACTTTTCTTTGCCCTGAAAGGTGTTAGAAACGATGGCCACAAATATATAGACGACCTCTACCGGAAGGGAATTCGTTATTTTGTCATCTCTGACAGCAATTTTTCCAGATCAGGACTGGAAAAGGCCTCTTTCTTTGAAGTCTCTGATACGCTGAAAGCTATGCAGCAACTTGCCGCTTACCATCGAAGCCAATTCGATATCCCGGTAATCGGCATTACCGGAAGTAATGGCAAAACGATAGTAAAAGAGTGGCTTTTTCAGTTGATGAGTGCCAATAAAAAGATTGTCCGCAGCCCCAAGAGCTACAATTCACAAATTGGGGTACCTCTGTCGGTGTGGCAGATAAATAGTCAACATGAACTGGCCATTTTCGAAGCCGGCATATCCCGTCCTAACGAAATGGAACATCTGCAAATGATCATTCAACCTACTTTGGGTATTTTTACCAACATCGGCGAAGCCCATAGCGAAGGATTTATCAGCCTGGCTCAAAAAGTTGGCGAAAAACTAAAACTGTTTACCCGCGTCAATACGCTGATATACAATAATGACCAAAAGGAACTGCTGGAAGCAGTTATCCGTACAGGTATTCTTGAAAATCTCAACACATTTACCTGGGGCAGAGATGATAACAGCGACTTGCGCATCGTCGAAAAACAAACAGCGGAGGCTTTAACAATAATTCACGCAGTGTATCAGGACAAAAAAGTCTCCATCAAAATTCCTTTTACCGATGCTGCTTCCGTTGAAAATGCCATCCATTGCTGGGCAGTCATGCTGATGGTCGGATACGACTGGGACATTATCAGCCAACGCATGGCGGGGCTGACTCCCATTACCATGCGTCTCGAACAAAAGGAAGGGGCTAACAACTGCACCATCATCAACGATGCATATAATTCCGATTTTAATTCACTGACGATTGCTCTGGACTTTATGAGTCAGCAAAACCAGCATCGTGAGAAAGTGGTTATTCTTTCGGA
>CAYLSW010000141.1:0-5941 GCA_964386145.1 uncultured Lentimicrobiaceae bacterium
CTTTGGGTATTTCGAGGGAAAAGAAATCCCTGGGTTATTCTACCCAGAATGTTAGCGGAAGTGTTATCAATACGGTGAAAAATAATAATGTTATCAATGCGCTGTCCGGTCGTATTTCCGGTGTGCAGGTAAAAAACAGTGGTAACCTCGGTGGTTCAACCAACATTATTATCAGAGGTTATACATCCCTTACCGGTAACAACCAACCACTTTTTGTTGTTGATGGTGTTCCTATCACCAACACGACCTCCAACTCTGGTTATCAATCCCGCGGAGGTGCCGGATTTGACTTTGGTAGTGCTGCATCTGATATTAATGCTGCTGATATTGAGTCTATCAACGTGCTGAAAGGTGCTGCTGCAACCGCTTTGTACGGTTCTCGTGCTGCCAACGGTGTGATTATCATTACTACAAAAACCGGACGGAATGATAAATATCTTTCCAACAAAGGAATTGGTATCAGCTTTAGTACCAACACCACTGTAGGTACGGTTGATAAAAGTACATTCCCTACCTACCAGACACAATACGGTGCCGGCTACGGCCCTTATTACAGTAACTCTGCCCACTCCCATTTGTATTATGGTAAATTGCCTTTTTCAGGTGGTAAAGATGTTTATTATGTGCCAACAACGGAGGATGCCTCTTATGGTGCCAAATTCGATCCGAACTTCCAGGTATATCAATGGGACGCTTTTGTACCCGAATCACCTTATTATAAGAAGTCTCGCCCGTGGGTAAATGCTGCCAACGGTCCTATTACTTTTTTTAATACGGCTGTTTCTACCACCAATACAGTGGCAGTAAACGGAGCTTCAGCAAAAAGCGCCTTCCGTTTGTCTTATACGAACTTTCATCAGACCGGTGTTGTTCCCAACAGCAAACTGATAAAGAATACCTTTACGTTGAATGCAAGCCACAAGTTGGTTAAAAATTTAACCGTTAGTACAACAGTTTCCTTTATTCGCCAGAATACTACAGGACGTAACGGTACGGGCTATAATGACAACTTTTTGACCAGTTTCCGTCAGTGGTGGGAAATGAATGTGGATGTTAAGGAACTTAAAACGCTGTACGATCAAACGGGTAAAAATATTACCTGGAACATGAGTGATCCGGCAGGTGGAAACTTAAAACCTATCTATTGGAATAACTATTATTGGGAACGTTATAAAAACTACGAATCAGATACTCGTAACCATTTATTGGGTAATGTTCAGGCAAAGTGGGATATTACTGACTATCTGAGTGTAACGGGTCGTGTTTCGCTGGACGCTTATAACACAATTCAGGAACAACGCAAAGCAGTGGGTAGTGTTCCCGGTGCCTTTGGTATTGGTTTGGGAACTATCGGTTCCGGTTATTCACGCTATAACGTGAATGCTATGGAAACCAACTATGATTTGATGGTTAACTTTACCAAAAATATTACTGAAAAATTGAATTTAACCGCTATGGTTGGGGGTAACATCAGACGAACCAACAGAAGCTCAATTTATGCTTCAACTAATGGTGGCCTGATTGTTCCGGATCTTTATTCTGTTGCCAACTCACAGAGCCTGCCTCTTGCACCCTTAGAAGGAGAATCTTCCATTGGTGTTTATGGTATTTTCAGTAGTGTTTCACTAGGTTGGAACGATATGTTGTATTTAGATGCTTCCTTGCGGAGAGATATGTCCTCCACATTACCTCTTGACAACATGATTTATTATTACCCTGCTGTTTCTACCAGTTTTGTTTTTTCCAAATTGCTTAAGGCCGATTGGTTGCCATTTGCTAAAGTAAGACTCAATTATGCCGAAGTAGGAAACGATGCTCCCTTTGC
Organism: uncultured Lentimicrobiaceae bacterium; assembly: GCA_964386145.1. Classification (GTDB taxonomy): domain Bacteria; phylum Bacteroidota; class Bacteroidia; order Bacteroidales; family F082; genus Sulfidibacterium. The sequence continues at coordinate 1,826 of CAYLSW010000141.1, forward strand.
AAGTTTGTTTGATACCTATGCTCAGCCCAGTCCGTTTGGAAAAGTAACTCTGTTTTCGGTTCCCAGTACGAAGAATAACTCTCAACTGAAATCGGAAAAGACAAAAAGTTGGGAAACAGGTCTGGAAATGACCTTCCTTCACAAACGTTTGGGATTTGATTTTTCTGCATACAAAACGAACACTGTTAACCAAATTATGCCTGTTGCCATTTCCCGTGCTACCGGTTACTCAACCAAATACGTTAACGCCGGAAATATTGAAAACAAGGGACTTGAATTGAGCATCTATGGTACTCCCATGAAAACCAAAGATTTTAGTTGGAACATCAATGTTAACTGGTCTATGAACCGGAACAAAGTGGTTTCTTTGTACGAAAATGTTAAAAATCTGCAACTTGGTAGTTTCCAGGGTGGTGTTACTTTAAATGCTACTGTTGGACAACCTTATGGTACTATCCAGGGACGTGACTTCGTGTATAAAAATGGTCAAAAAGTTGTTGGTGCTAATGGTTATTACGCAAAAACCACCACTACCAATAACATTATTGGAGATGTGAATCCCAAATACCATGCAGGTATTACCAACAGCTTTTCCTATAAAAACTGGACTGCCAGTTTCCTCATTGATATTCAGGTGGGTGGCAGCGTCTTCTCCTTAGACCAGTATTATGGACAAGGCACTGGTTTATATCCTAACACTGTGGGGACCAACGACCTTGGGAATCCGCTTCGTAACACTATTTCTAACGGAGGTGGTGTTATTTTGGCCGGTGTTACAGCAGACGGCAAAATCAATACCAAACGTGTTACTGCCGACCGTTATAGCGGACCTTTCGGATGGGTCAGAAACCCCAATTCAGCTTTTGTTTACGATGCCTCTTATGTAAAACTAAGAGAAGCTCAGATTTCTTACCATTTCCCGGTTAGAATGTTGAAAAATATGGGTGTCAAATCACTTTCTCTCGGAATAGTAGGTTCTAATCTTTGGGTTATTTTTAAGAATCTGCCTTATGCCGATCCTGAAGCCGGTCTCGGTGCCGGGAATCTTCAGGGATGGCAAAGTGGTGTAATGCCTATCGTACGTAACGTAGGTTTCAATCTTAACGTTCAATTTTAAACATTATTCAAGATGAAAAAAATACTATTTATATTACTGGCCTTTTTAGCAGTATCTTGTTCAAAGCAAAAAATAGCTGACTTGAACAAGGATGTTAAACATCCCACTGTTGTTCCGGGACAAACCCTCTTTTCCAATGCTGAAAAAAATCTTTCTGATCAGGTTGCCAGCATTAATGTGAACAGGAATGATTTTAAATTATGGGCTCAATACTTCACAGAGACTACCTATGAAGATGAAAGCAACTATAATATTTTTAACCGAAACGTTCCGGACAATGCCTGGGCCGTTTATTATCGTGATGTACTGGAAGACCTGAAACGTGCCGATTCATTAATTTCAATGGAGAAGCCAATTCTTCCTGCCGACATTGCGGCTCAAAAGAACCAGTTGACCATCGTTGATATTTTAGCGGTCTATACCTGGGACAGGATGGAAACCATGTGGGGAAATATTCCCTATACCAAGGCATTAAATGTTGACAATGTGTTGCCGGCTTATGATGATGCGCTGACTATCCACAAGGATCTTCTTGCCCGAATCTCTAAGGATATACAAAATTTGGACGTGACAAATGGAAGTTTTGGTAGTGCTGATATTATCTACAATGGTGATGTTTCCAATTGGAAGGCATTTGCCAATGGCCTTAAAGTGAAAATGGCTATTCAAATTGCTGATGTGAGTTCTGAAAGCGCCCTGGTGAAAACATCAATTACTTCTGCCGCGGCAGGAACTTTTACTTCTTCTGCACAAAACGCTATTTTCTCCTATTTGAGTGGTACTCCAAATACGAATCCGCTTTTTGTGGACCTTACACTGAGTGGCCGATTGGATTTCGTTGGTGCTAATACTTTTGTTGACGCATTAAATAATTTAAAAGATCCCCGTATTTCTTCCTTCTTTGAAGGCAACATAAAGAATAGTGCAGGTGATGTTATCTATGTTGGTGGTCAATACGGACATGTGAGTGCTTATTCCAGCTTCTCCCATATTAATACGGCTATCAGCGAAGAACCTACGTACGGGAATCCTCTTATGACCTATTCGGAAATTCAGTTTTACCGTGCAGAAGCTGCTGCAAGAGGAATCACTAGCGACGGTGCAGCAGGTCATTATAATAAGGCTATTACTGCTTCGTTCTTATATTGGGGTCGTACAGCAGCAGAAGCCGCTGCTTATCTTCAAAAACCTGCCGTTGCTTATGACCAGAATACTTGGAAAGAAAAGATAGGTACACAGGCCTGGATATCTTTCTACCTGCGTGGTTATGTCGCCTGGACAGAATGGAGAAGACTCGACTTTCCCAAGCTGAATCTGCCATCGGCACCTCAGACAGAAGATCAGGGATTTCCTTATCGTTATACTTATCCCAGTAATGAGCAAACACTCAATGGAGCAAACTACACTAAAGCTGCTTCTGCCATTGGAGGGGATAAGCTGATTACCAAGCTTTATTGGGATGTAAATTAGTTTTTCAAATATTAAAATCTATTAACATGAAAAGATATCAATTTTATATATTATTATCACTGATCTTTTTTGTGGCATCCTGTCAAAAAGAGAAAGGGGTACAATTTTACAACCTCGGGTCAGAGTTTTTCATTTCATCACCGGGCTATACCAGTCTTGATAGTCAGGCAGAACTTTCTGTCAAAAATATCAGTAAAAATTTGACGAAGGTAAATGTTATTAATCTGGGTGGAACTCTATCCGATGGTTCTGCTTTTACCTCCTCCTATACCGGTTCAATTAGCATTGGTAGCGATGGACTGGGTTCTACGACACTTACTGATTCTGATTTGGGTATGGATGGAATAGGGGCGAGTGCCAAATTTGAGTTTGATGCTACTTATAATGGAAAACCTTTTTCAAGGTTTTATACTTTGACAGAAGCAGACCCTATAAGTGTTGATGCTCCTATGGTTACCCGTAGTTCGAAACCCACTTATCTTTATTTCGACATTTCACCGGTTTCGGCTACCGTTACAGGTGTAAAAGTTCAAACTAAAGTAGGTGTCAATAGTACTTATACCGATGTAGCTGGTACTTTTGCTGCAAATGATTCAGTGGCTATTGTTGGTTCCAATTACAATCTTGGTGATACTTTGTATGTAAATGTTATTGGTACCGCCGGTACAAAAACAGCAAATACCGAAACCGCAATTGCTATTCAGCCAAACACGTTCCCGAATACTGCTTCATTTAATCTGGATTCAACGTCTATGAGGGCTTATGATTTTGTGGGAGATAGTGCTGTAACTGTATCTGATACCACTGCCGACATTAAACTTGCCACTACATCCTATACAGGTGGGTTTGATTTAGGATTTTCTTCACCTAATCACACCTTATTTGTTAAAGGCATGGCCAGTGATTATAAGGTTGCTGATAAAATAGCAATAGCTGCAACTGATTTCAGTTCTGCAGTAATATCTGTTGCAAATGTTTCTGTTGGTGATGTGTATATCTTCAAAACTATGAGAGGTACTACTACTCATTATGGAGTTATGGAAGTAACTGCTGTTGAGAAACCTCAGGGTGTGCTTGATGATTCTTATATTACAATTAAATATAAGTATTAGACAGTATCTTATTAGTTGATTTTAAAAAGGGGGCTATTATTTTGCCCCCTTTTTTGATGTTACGGGCAAGAGGAATTGTCATTTTTGGAAACCAATATTATCCCTACTTTTGTTTTGCATTATAAGTTTTATTTATGGAAAATGATGGTATGGCTGTTTCACCTGAGTTAATTGATGTAGGGCAGGTAATTGCACGCAAAAGCCCTTCTTTGCGTAAACGTTTACCAAAATTTGTTCTCAATTATTTGCGTCGAATTGTCCATGAGGACGAACTTAATGAATTCTTACGCTTGTATGGTCATCTGGAAGGAATCCCGTTTATAAGAGGTGCTCTTGAGTTTATGAAGACAGATGTCCATGTTGTCGGCCTGGAGAAGATTCCTGAATCCGGCAGATTGATTGTCGCTTCCAATCATC
>CAYLSW010000142.1:0-5891 GCA_964386145.1 uncultured Lentimicrobiaceae bacterium
TTTAAAACCCATCAAATCCATGGACATTTCACAAATATCAATATGTACGCCCAATTCACCGGCGGTGGTTAGCATCTCCCGTGGGGAAGCAATATTTTTCTTTTTCATAATTCCTTTTATCATGTCTTTACCCATCCCTTCCATATTCATCTTCGATAATTTTAATTGGTCAATTCCATGGGGAAGCATGGCGCTAAACATCTTGGATTTCATGTCTTTACCTTTGGTTTTTTTATTTTTATTGCGCAAAGCACTAATGGCCCAAAAAGTAAAAAACAGTTTCACTTCTGTATCCATGGCGGCGGCTCCCACAGCAATAACCATAGCAGCGAGTATTTTATCCATGTCGTTGGAAAAAATAACCATAGAAAGCCGGTCTTTCCGCTGGCTTTGTAATTGTTCTACTTTTTTTTCGAGAGTGTCTATTCTCTGTTCAACGGTTTCTGACATGATTTTGGAATTATGTGGTTATATAAAAAGGTTAATATCCGACTCTTCTGCTGAAGTCATATACTCTCCAATACCGCAAATATCGTCGGCGAGGTCGATAAAATCGTCCAGCTTATACCCTTTCCATACCTTACCGGCAAAACCGCAAATGTGAATTTTTACATTGGTCATTTCTTTGGCCGTGCGGAAAGCTTCCGTCCAGTGGGGTGTGCCAAGACTTTTAAGCGAGGCAAGAAATTCATCCTTTTTGTCGGTAATTTCAGCCACACGCTCGTTTGTCATTGCATTTTCTTTTTTGAATGCAAAAGCAGCTTGTAGCAATACATAGATTTCTACATCCATATCCTCGGCGGCAGCGCCTCCAAGAATTACTCCGGCAGCAGTGAGCTTGTCCACACTTCCGGAAAACAATGCTAACGTTAATTTTTTGTTTGCCATTTTTTGTTCCTCCTGATTTAATTTTATGTTAATTATTTAACAGTGCAAAAATATTATGATAAATACTTTTAAAAAAGGATATGGCTGTGAGCTTGCCTAAGGATTTATGTGATATTTATCACATTTTGATTAGACTCGCCGAAATTTAAATTATGAAACATTCATGACAGCAAAAAAGGACAGAAAAAAAGACATTAATGTTGGATTCAAAATTGAAAATCACTGGAAAACACAATAAGATTACTACATTGAATAATCTGTCTTTTCAAAGTAAAACGCTGTTTGCCTTTTATCACAATCCACCCTCTTCGGCGTTAAAACCAAAGAAGATGGCTCAGCCTGTTCTCTTTTTCTATCTATTTTCTTTTTTCTTTTTAAAACAAGTAAAATAGGAGCAGACGCCAAAAGCTATGAAGCCGGAAATTGCGAGGACTAAAAGAACCTGATCAAAAATTACCTGAGTAATTCCTACGCAACATCCTATAAAGCTAGCCACGATAGCTAATAAATAGATAGAAAAGCCAATAGCTGCAAACAGCAGAAGTTCACTAATTAATATTTTTGATTTTGTTTTCATGACTTTATCTTTTATTGCAAATATACAAAGGATTTACATATTTAGGCTATATAAGCACATGATTGTTAGTACCTTAGTACTTGCAATATGATTGGTTAAGCTTTATCATTCCAGACATGATTCTTTGAGCCACAACTCATAGATTGTTGATATAGATCACACAAAATTTTAAAATATCTGCAATAATTAGTTAATTTTGTAAGATGCAAAATTGTACAACATGTGTAATTCGCTCAAAAGCAGTAGATACACTCAACACGCAAGAATTAGATATTTTAATGGAAAGTTGTGCTGAAACAACTTTTAACCCAAGAGAGACTATCATTAAAGAAGGAACTCTGTCATCACACGTTGCCTACTTAAAATCCGGCTTAGCCATGATTAGCAAAACAGGGGTTAAAGGAATTGACCAAATTTTAAAAATTGTTCAGCGCGGAAACTATATAGGATTGCAAACTGTATTGTTTGAAAAGGTAAACCAGTTTTCGGTAACAGCGTTGGAGAAATGTGTTGTATGCTTTATTGATAACGTATCATTTAAAGAATTAATCAGTCGGAATGCCCAATTCGCCAATGAATTACTGTCATACCTTTGTCGTGATGAACTGACTTATTTTGATCGTTTTGTAAACATGAACCAAAAGCAAATAAACGGGCGTATGGCTGACATTATTTTATTCTTTTCGGAAGAAATATATAACCATGCCACTTCCTTTAATATTCCACTTTCGCGAAGTGATATGGCAGCGTTTATATGCACTACCCGCGAAAGTATTACCCGTGCCATTAACGACCTTTCTAAATCAAATTCTATTCGGGTAAGCCGAAAGAAATTCGAAATACTAAATCTGGAAATGTTGAAGAAAATAAGCGAAAAAGGATAGGTTTATTAGTCGGGATTTCGATTTCTATTCCGGTTTATGTTTGACATCATACAGTTCAAAGTATTATTATTGAGACACCATTTAACGATGTAAAAATGTTTGGATAAATGTTTTCAAAAAAGAAAATAGCAGAGAGATGATTACCGGTAAGTATGTGATATTTATCATAATTTGCTTAAATTTGCCAAAATTCATTTTATGAAATCTGTTAGTTGTTCCAATTGCTTATTAAAATCAGAAGCCACAAAGAATCTTGATGCTCCCGAACTAAATATCCTCGGGGAAAGTTGTGTGGAGGCTTCTTTTAAAAAAGGTGATACTATTTTTAAACAAAATGCGCTTTCTTCCAACATAATTTATTTGCAGTCGGGGCTGGTAAAACTGACAATGGAAGGGCCACAACGGTCACAAATTCTACGCTTAAAGCAAGCGCCATGTTATCTTGGCCTTCCCACTACGATAGGCGACAAAATCAACAACTATTCTGCAGTTGCTCTTGAACCTGTTACGGCTTGTTTTATCGACATCAATACTTTCAGGAATTTACTCAAGATTAATTCTGATTTCTCATACGAAATCATCATCGGATTGTGCAAAAACGAGTTAGATCAGTTTCATCGCTGCGTGAAACTGGTTCAGAATCAGATTTACGGCAGACTGGCAGGCAACCTGTTATATTTTGCTGATGAAATTTACAAGTCGGAAGAGTTCAACTTACCGCTTAGCAGAAACGAGCTGGCCGATTTGGTATGTACCTCCCGCGAAACGGTAAGCCGGTTAATTAGCAACCTCTCTCAGGAAAACATTATCTCCATTAGCGGAAAGCGTGTAAAAATCCTTAACAGGGAAATGCTAAAAAAAATCAGTCAAAACGGATAGGCAGGAAAGTGTTGAAGCCAAATAAGATCCTCCTTTAACCGGAAAAACCTCAGCCTGAACGTGATACTTTAAAACCAGTATCCTAAATTAATGAAAGCCTGAAGATTTTGCCTCTTATTGGAACTCATAAAGGTAATTTCCAATGGTCCGATAAAACTGTCATAGCTATAGGTCAAACCATATCCGATTATAAAAGATTTTGGCGAAAACAGAAGATGATAGTTCTTCACATTGCTACCAACATCAAACCTAAGCATCAGGTAATGTTTTTTGGCCACCTGATATTGTAACTTGAAGTTAAGTACGGAAGCATACAACCCCCGTAGCTGACCAAACTTAACTCCTGTAAAACCCTGAAAGGTTTCTATATAATTGGAGGTATTGAGGCCACCAAAAGTAAAATAATCCTGTAGTGGCAGAGATTTATCACCTTTTAGTGCAGCTCCAATAAAAATACCAGGTCGCAAAGCAAACTTATGTCCGAGGGTAATAGCCTGATTATATTTAAAATAAGTAACCAATGCAGGACTAAAGGCATCTCGCACCCATCCTTCCGACAAGGGAAAGACATATTTTGCTACGAGTGTGGCTTTAAACCCCTTTCGGGGATAATTTCGGTTGTCGTACGTATCCGAACGAAAGGAAACGAAAACATTACCATAACTATTGTAGTCATCAATGAGTTCGTTGAGCTCAGAATTGTTGTACTGCATCTTGAATCTTAGGTAGTCATATTCAAATCCGGCCCGGAAATTATAGATATTTTTCACTGTGGCATTCATAAAAACCGAGCCGGAAAAGTTGGTAAAGGTTATCCTGTCTGTCTTAACGTCCCCTTTGTAAGTATTGTATCCAAAACTGTACATATCAAGTTTTACGCCAAGACCAGGTGACCATCCATTATCAAGCAAAAACAAAATACGCCCCCGCGGATTACTGCCGAGTTGGACATCAGTATATAGTTTGGAACCGCGTATAAGGTTGCGGAGAGTAGCTCCCACCAGGACACTTCCCGAATAATCATTATCATAATGAATGGAGGCCCAAACCGTACCGAGACTTTTCTCTTTTAATTTTAAAATTAGCCGGGCACTATCGTTTTCTCCTTGCAGCTCGTAATAAACATGATCGAAATAGTTGGTTCCGTAAGCATAAGTGACCTTTTCCTCAAGCTCTTTAAGGCTGATTTTCCTGTGGCTAATACCTCTGAAAATATGGTTAACAAATTTGGGTTTTAATGTTTTTAGCCCCTCAACTTCAATATCCTTAATATAAATTGAGTCAAGGGGTCTGGCGTTAAAGGTCTTTACAGGAATATATTCAATGGCATTTAGCGAATCGGCAAGTGCTTTTAATTGTGCATAATGTGCCCGGGCAGCTCGTTCTCCCACGGCCATAATGGAATCGTATTTGGTAAAATCCATTACACCATAGTTCATCTTGATATTGATAAGCACGTTTGTATTTTTGTAAGCTTTATTGTTAGCTGCTACCCGGTTGAAAGAAATCACCTGGTTTAGAATTTTGGCAAACGAATCCAGCTTTTCAGGGTTCTTGGTTAAGCCTTGCTGCACATTACCACCGATGATTAACTGTGCCCCCATCTTTTTTACATCCATAACCGGAAAATTATCAACTACTCCGCCATCAACAAGGTAATGTCCATCGTAATATGTGGGAGAAAAAAAACCCGGAATCGACATGCTGGCACGAACCGCCATGGGAAGATAGCCCGAAGTGAGCGTAATGGCATGTCCTGTCAGTAAATCGGTTCCCACACATAAGAAGGGAGTTGGCAACTTCCTGAAATCAGTAACATTATAAAAGCCGGAAAGTATATGGTTGAGCATCATGCTGACCTCTTGTCCCCCATAGAGCGCAACTTTTAATCCAACCGATTTCTTCTTCAAAGGCAAACTGATCACCTTGTTCTCAGCATAAATCTTGTCTTCAAAATTGATATACTTTCGATCAATTTTATCCGTCAACAATGCTTCCCAGTTCTGTTCACGGACAATTTTTGCAATAGTGTCAGGGGCGTATCCTACGGCATACAACGCTCCGATAATACTGCCAATACTCGTGCCGCCAATGTAATCAACATGTAAATTTACCTCCTGCAAAACTTTTAACAGACCGATAAAAGCAAACCCCTTGGCGCCTCCACCACTAAGTACCAATCCTACTTTTGGGCGTATTGGCTTCTGTTTCAAGGAATCAACATTCTGAGCAACAACCATTTCGCTATACAGAAATGCTAAACTTATAAAAAGAAAATATTTTTTCATAAACAAAAATACTCCAATACTTTATTTCAATATAAACGCTGAACTAACATATCCCCTCGAAAATCCCAGTTAACTTTAAACAACTTTAATTAGAAGTGCAACTTACGAATTTCTGAAACAGAAATAAAATATTTTTTTAAATTATAAATTACTTTTAACTTTTCATAGACAAAGCCTGCTGGCAAACAAATTCATTTTTGTATTTTCGCCTGAAAAGTACTGACCTTGACCTTAAAAAACCACAGTCGGAGAAAATTTCTCCAGCTCACCTCTGCAGGAGTTGGCCTCTCATTGGTATATCTCTGGGATAAAATGATGAAAAACCATTTACTTCTTGCCGCACAAAAAAAGATTGTATTGCCGTTAACCAACAAC
>CAYLSW010000143.1:0-5882 GCA_964386145.1 uncultured Lentimicrobiaceae bacterium
AAATGGGTAATATTTTCCTTTCCTTTGGAGAAAAAACCATGTAAATCAGCGTATCTTTCATCCAATCCTTTTTTTAACATCTCCTTTTTGGAAAGATTCAGTGTGAAACATTGGGATGCCACATCGGCCACATTGGCCACACTTTCGCCGCGCCACGTACCAATCTCAAAATAAAGGCAGGTATGGAATTTCTTTGCCAGCAACTTCAACAACACGATATCAGTAGGCAACGAACCACCATCAAGAAAGGAAAAGGTATTCAGCACTTCTGAAAATTCCGGAAAGAGCGTATCCGGCTCTGCCACCGGCAACCCTTTTTCAGGATAGATTTTCTTACACAGATACTTTTCCCAAATCTTATCATCTGCCAGCACCCGGTTCAGCAACCACGGATTTCTGAAGACGGCTCCAATTGCGCTAAGTGATTTTTTTATTTTCTTCATAAAGTTTTCCATCATTTACATACACCTGACTCAAGACCTTCCCAGTTTCCGAAAAGAGGTCAAAATAAGGTTCAAATCTTTTTGAACACTGTAGTCTCTGGCATATAATACATTGAGTTTCTGTAAAGTATTCCTGTCCGTCACACAGACCTTCATCCCATCAGCGGGAGAAAGTACTCCGGATTTTATTTCAGGAAGGTGGATGCTTCCCCCTTCCACCAGAGCATAGCCGACCCAGGACATGGAACCAAACAAGACCTTAAAAATATTTTCCAGGAAACCCATAGGTTGTTTTTCTAAAAACAAAAGAAGCGGATAAAAAAGCAGAAACAGAAGCGAAGAAACGATATCCAGTATCCGTTTGCTTCTCTTGTTGGCTGGTTTGTCAACTGAATTAATGTCAACAGTATATAATTCGCCCTGCGTATTAATGGAATTGCTGCCAATGATAGAAAGGCTGTCTTCAGGCGCAATCTTAAAATTGACCTGCTCTGATTTCCAAAGTGTCATTTTGTCAATAATAGTCTGATGCGAAATATTTTTTGAACAAAAAATGACTTCATCCACCGAAAATATTGGGATAATATCTTTTACCTGTACGATGTTTCCTATAAAGTCTTTTGGTTTTTCGGTTTTTTCGTCCGGGCTGATCAATCCCACAAAGCCGGGAGTAACGTATGAATCTTCGAGAATTGAAGCGACGCGCCGGGCTTCTTTTTCATTGCCAATGACCAAAAAACGTTTGTTTGCCGGTTTCCCAAGCTTAAATCCGGGAATCCCTAATGCATGAAGCAAAAACCGCAACAGAGGCAAAGTAACAAGTCCCCAAACCATATCAGCAAGAATCTGTCCCCGCGAAAACCGCAAGTTGTCAGGCATAAGGGCATACAGTACAAGAATAAGTACGGTACCCGAAAGAATTCCGGCAACGACCGGCCGAATGCGTAAGGGTTTGTCATATCCGCCGCTAAAATAAACAGCGACTACCCAGATGAGCACATAGGATGGCAAAACGAGTTCTAAAAACAGGCCGGGATAATGGCCTCCGTGGGGATAGACAATATTCTTTTCCCAAAACATTTTTACAAGAAACACGCCACCAAACAAAACCAGCATATCCGACAGGGGCAGTATCATCTTTTTGAAAAAACGAGATAATATTGCAAGAAAAGCACGGAAATAGATGGCAATATTGATGAAAGAGGCAAAAACTCTGGCTTTTTTGGTCGTAAAATGCTTTCTCGCAAAAACCACCATAGCCCGGTAAAAGACCAACACATAGTTCACACTGCTTTTCTTTGTGCTCTCGCCTTTGTAATGGATGATACGTGTTTCCGAAAAATAATAATTGGTATATCCGGCTTGTGAAATACGGTAGGAGATATCAATATCTTCACCGTACATAAAAAAAGCTTCATCCAAGAGTCCTGTTTTGTCAAGGACACTTTTTCGCAATAGCATGAAAGCACCTGCCAGGATATCCACCTTGTGAGTTTCATTTTCATCAAGAAAACCCAAATGATATTTTGAAAAACGTCTGGAGTGTGGGAAAAGCGCTGAAAAACCGAAAATTTTGTAAAAGGCTGTAGCCGGAGTAGGCAATCCGCGTTTTGACTCTGGCAAAAATTTCCCGGAGCCATCCACCATCTTTACGCCGAGACCGCCGGCTTCGGGATGAGCATCCATAAAATTAATAACTTTTGTGAAAGTATCATCCTCTACAACCGTATCGGGATTCAACAGCAAAAGATATTCACCTTTTGCCTGCCGGATAGCCTGGTTGTTGGCCTTTGCAAATCCCAGGTTTTTTTTGTTGACAATGAGGTGTACCAGCGGAAACTTCTCACGTACCATCTCAACAGAACCGTCCACTGAATTGTTGTCTACCACAAAGATTTCTCCCTCCACATTTTCCATAGCTTTCTTCACAGAGATAAGGCATTGCTCAAGAAAATACTTAACATTGTAATTAACAATAATTATGGAGAGTTTCATGGTTTGCTTTTCAATCTTGTTTCAAAAATATAACATAATCGGCTATGTGCAATAATACCAAATATATTTCAGAAGACAATGTGAAATAATCGGTATAACTTTCTTTCTCAATATATCCTATTTTAACATTAAACAACTTCATTTTAAAATGTTAAAATATTAAATGTGATAATTGCTATTTTTGCTATTCAATCATGGTTTTTAAAAATATCCTTCATACTGCAGGCACACGTATTCTGAATGCGCTGTTCAATTTGGTCGTCCTTTTAATGATAACCAATTTTATCGGCAGCATAGGTTTTGGAATAATCAGCCTGATAGTTCTGGATATAACTGTCATTCAGTTATTTATAGGCTTACTGGCAGGTGGCACACTTATTTATTTTGCATCGCGGAGCAATACGGCACCATTACTTCTTACTTCTTACCTGTGGATTTTATTTATTATTTTGCTATTTACGGGAGCGGGTTGGCTAACCTGGCACTTTTATCCATCATTGATGCATGTAGTTGTTCCCGAAGGATTTGGTGTAGATATTTTAGCACTGGCGCTGCTCAACGGTTTTATGCAGGTACATTACAACTTGCTTATCGGGCAAAAGCGGATTCCGGCTTACAATCTTATTTTCACTCTTCAGATTACACTTTTCCTGGTTCTGTTTCTGACAGAAATACTTGTTAGAAAACAGACCGGGCCGGAAGCTTATGTTTTAGCACTTTACCTGTCGTGGGGATTTGGCGGCCTTTGGGGCTTTTATAGTATGCTGAAAAAAGTGAAGCACTTTTCGTTTCGTGGCTGGGTATCCGTTTCCAAAAAGATTCTAATTTATGGTCTTCCTACCCAGTCCGCAGTTATGCTACACATCGCCAACAAGCGTTTAAGCTTTTACTTTATCCGGATTTTTGCCGGCCTCTCCCCTTTGGGAATTTACAGCGCCGGGGTTCAACTTACCGAAGGACTACGGTTGATTGGCCAGAGCATTTCACTGGTGCAATACAGTGTTATTTCCAACAGCAGCGACAAAGATTACGCACGCACGTTAAGCATCCGCCTGATGAAATTTACTTTACTGCTTACTTTTTTTGCTCTTCTTGTGCTTCTGGCGATTCCTCAAAATAGCTATCAACTTATTTTCAGTCAGGCCTTTGGTGTGATAAAGACGATCGTTTTAATTCTGAGCCCGGGTGTACTGGCGCTGGCAGCCAATACTATTTTCAGTCACTACTTTTCGGGGGTTGGACAGCCGGCAGTAAACTTGCGAGCCAACATTATCGGTTTTTTGTTTACCCTGCTGTTTGCGTTTCTTCTCATTCCGCCTTTTGGCTATATTGGTGCGGCGGCAACGGCTTCTTTGAATTATCTCGCCAGCGTAATTTATCAGTACATCGTCTTTAAAAAGCAAACCCAAACCTGTTTTTCCGAATGGATTCCGGGAAAAGGGGATTTAAAATTATTTATAGCGACAATTAAACAGCTCTTAAACAAACAAGGCATCCATGAAAATTAGCAAAGCAGGAAAAGGAATTCTACTGGCTGTTGGTGCTGCGTTTGCAGTAAGTAATGTTTATATTTTTAGCAAGGCCGCTCTCAACGAAATTCAACTTCCTCAATTTGGCTTTTACTGGTTCGGGCTGGGTATTCTCTGGAACCTGATCTATATTTTTTCTTTTAAAAAACAAAAAAAGATAAAGAGTATTCAGCGAAAGTCGTGGGGAGCACTGCTACTGATAGCCATTTTGGAAATGTTTGGTACCTTATTTTTCTTTCTTGCACTAAGATCAGTAGAAAACCCTGCCGTGGTCTCCTTTCTTGCAAACATCAACCCGTTGCTCGTTACCACACTCGGTATTCTCATGCTCAAAGAGCGTTTTAACCGTTACGAATTTGTCGGGATGCTGATTACACTTTTGGGAGCATTGATGATTTCTTTCCGCGGACAGGGAACAATAAGCAATCTTTTTATTTCCGGAACGGAATACGTCTGGATCTCGGGAATAATCTATGCCTTCTCCAATATTGTGGCCAAGAAGAATATTAAGGAGCTGGATGCTTCCTTTCTGGCGCTCGCCAGGCTGTTATTTCTCTTTGCCCTTTCAATGGTGGCCATGCTGGTGATGAAATTACCTTTTGCTATACCACTTTCCGCTTTTAAAAACATAGTCTTTGGTTCGGTTATGGGACCTTTTTTAACAGCAATGCTGGGGTATCTTTCTCTGAAATATATAGAAGTTTCAAAAGCATCTATAGTTCGTAGTGTGCGCAGTCTGTTTGTGCTAACCGGCGCTTATCTCTATTTCGGAAGCCTGCCCACGCAGGTTCAAATTATCGGCGGACTGTTAACAATGGCCGGCGTCATTTTTATCTCTTTGGGGAAACTTCGTATGAATTACAAAAACCGGAGCCCCGGAAAAGTATAAGTTGAATAATGAGTTTCTTCAAAAATAGTCCTGACGTCTTTGCGAGCGAAGCGAAGCAATCTCAACTACCATACAGCCTGCTATTTAAAAGATTACTTCAGTCGTTCCTCCTTCGTAAAGACGCTTTTCATGATTTTTCGGAGCGGGAGGCCTCAATAATTAACAAGGTATGATTTTTATTATTTGTGTGTGAATAACCTGACTTTAAACAACTTTAATATTCCAGCAACTCTTTTGCAGCTGCAGCAATTTTTTCGGTATTGGGAAGAATGGCCTTCTCCAGAATACGGTTAAAGCCAACCGGAGTAAAAGTTGAACCGACACGTTTTACCGGAGCATCGAGATTCTCAAAGGCCTTATCGGTTATCATGGCTACAATCTCTCCGCCAAAGCCGGCAAAAACTTTATCTTCGTGGACAACCAATGCGCGGTTTGTTTTTTTCACCGAAGATAGAATCGTCTTCTCATCCAACGGGAGCAACGATCGGATGTCAATCACCTCTATGCTTTTTCCCGATTCATTTTCCAACTGGCCGGCAACGTGCAGGCACATGGGAACAGTATTTCCATAAGTTATGATAGACAAATCGGTACCGGCACGGCGGATTCTCGCTTTACCGAAAGGCACTTCAAAATCGTCGGGGACAACGGCTTCGCTTGAGGGGTCGTTATACATGGCTTTGGGTTCCAGAAAGAGTGTTATACCTTTTGAACGAATGGCTGTACGCAACAACCCTGCAGCATCATCTGCAAACGAAGGATACACAACACGTAATCCGGGCAACGTTGTCAGTGTTGCTTCAATGTTTTGCGAATGGTAAAGCCCGCCACCGATATATCCACCCGAAGCCAGCCGGATAGTAACGTTGGGCGAAAATTGACCGTTGCTGCGCCAAAAATCGTGTGAGCTGTCAACGAGCTGTTCCATAGCCGGCCAAAAATAATCTGCAAACTCGGCTCCTTCTATCACTACCCTGATTTTGTCATTAAAACGGGTCATACCGTTGGAAGTTCCCACAATGTAAT
>CAYLSW010000144.1:0-5878 GCA_964386145.1 uncultured Lentimicrobiaceae bacterium
TTCAATGCTTCTTCGTCTGTGGCCCCAAGGAAAATTCCGCGTCGGCTTTTGAACAAATGAGCGTGTAGCGGCCCAATGCCTGGATAATCCAGTCCGGCCGAAAGTGAATAAGGCTCGGTAATTTGCCCTTCGGAGGTTTGCATAAGCAACGTTCTACTGCCGTGGATAACGCCTAAGCTGCCAAGTTGTGTGGTAGCAGCGGTTTGTCCGGTGTCTATGCCCAGTCCTTCAGCCTCCACGGCAATAAGTTGTACATTTTCCCGGTCGAGATAATGGTAAAACGCGCCGGCGGCATTACTACCTCCACCTACGCAGGCGACAATCTTATCGGGGGCATCACGACCGGTTTTTTCCATTAGCTGTTTTTTTATCTCTTTGCTGATGACCGATTGGAAGCGTGCAACCATGTCGGGATAAGGATGCGGTCCTACCACGGAGCCAATAAGATAATAGGTATCTTCCGGGTTGTTAATCCAGTCGCGGATGGCTTCGTTAGTGGCATCTTTCAGTGTACGGCTACCCGATTTTACCGTCCTGACTTCGGCGCCGAGCATGCGCATGCGAGCCACATTGGGAGCCTGTCGTGCCATATCGACTTCACCCATATACACCACGCATTCCAATCCCTTCAGCGCGGCTACCGTGGCGGTGGCTACACCATGCTGGCCGGCACCGGTTTCGGCAATGATGCGTTTTTTGCCGAGATGCTGCGCTACCAGTATCTGCCCAATGGTATTGTTGATTTTGTGGGCGCCGGTATGTGTCAGATCTTCCCGTTTCAGGAAAATGTTTGTCCCATATTTTTCTGACAACCGTTCGGCAAAATACAACGGTGTGGGCCTGCCGGCATAATCCCTTAACAGCTGTTTGAATGCTTTTTGGAAATTTTCGGAGGCGATGATTTTTAGGTAGTTTTGCCGCAGATGCTCCACGTTAGGGTAGAGCATTTCGGGGATAAAAGCACCACCGAAATCACCATAAAAACCTTGTTTGTCAGGATTGAAGTTCATGTTTGAAATGTTTTATTTTGTTGATATCTTTTATTGCAGGCCGGATTTCAAACCGGCTGTTGATGTCCACACCATAAAAAGCCGGATGGTTGATTTGTTTGATAATTACGGCCATGTTTTCATCAATGCCGCCACTGAGCAGAAATGGCGTTGTGCCATGGTACTTTTTCAGTAATTCCCAGTTGAAAGTGATGCCGTTTCCTCCTGCTTTGGGCCCCGATGCATCGAAAAGAAAGAAATCGCAACTGGAAGCATAAGCTTCCAGTCTGTTGAAATCAAAATTATCATTTATACTGAAAGCCTTGATGACTGGAGCTGCAGATTGCCTGATTTTTTGACAGAATTCAGGACTTTCAAGACCATGTAACTGAATGTAATCCAGTTGGAAGTATTCACTCTTTTGTAAAATGTAATCTTCCTGTTTGTTGAAGAAAACACCTGTTTTTCCAATGGATTTGGGGATAGTGGTTTCCAGTGGACGTTGGCAATAGCGGGGAGAGAGTTCGTGGAAAATAAAGCCTATGAAATCAGGGTCCAAAGCTATTAGTGCAGCAATGTTTCCGGGGTCTCTCATGCCGCAGACTTTCAGGTGTATTTTTGATGTTTTTTTCGGTCTCATAACGAAGGGTTTATTTGAAGCTTTCGCAGATCTCTGATAAAATCGCGGCAAGTTGTTTCCGGGGCAACCGCCCGCATGAACAATTCGCCCACGAGAAAGCCATCAAAACCGGCTTTCTTCAGCAGGATGATATCTTCGGGCGTCCGGATTCCGCTTTCCGCTATTTTGATGCTGTCGGAAGGAAGTTTTCCCACCATACCGATAGCATGGTTAAAATCCACTTCGAAATTCTTCAGGTTGCGGTTGTTAATCCCAACGATGTCGGCTTCCTCCACAAAATTATCCAACTCTTTTTCGGTGTAAAACTCCAGTAGTAGTTCCATGCCCAGTTCATGTGCCAGTTTTGTAAAACGAATGATTTCTTCCCGCGAAAGTACGGCGGCGATGAGCAAAACAGCATCGGCTCCTATGGCTTTGGCTTCATAAAGTTGGTATTCGTTCACAATGAAATCTTTGCGGAGGATAGGACAGTAGTTGAATTTTCGTGCCGTTTTCAGGTCTTCGTTGCTACCACCGAAAAAGGCTTCATCTGTCAACACCGACAACGCTGAAGCACCCGCCTGCATGTAACCGATGGAAATCTTTTCCACTTCTGCGTACGGATTGATGTTGCCTTTGGATGGCGATTTGCGTTTGAACTCTGCAATGATGCCCGACTTGTCCGTTCGCAGTACATACTGCTTCATTGATACACAGGGTGCGGCAAAATGAATACTTTTTTTCAGCAGCTCAAGGGGATACAGCCGTTGTCGTTCTTCGGTTTCCTTCCGCTTATGTGCTATGATTTTTTCGAGAATGTCCATGATTATGATTTTTTTGAAAGTTCGACAGCCTTTGTCAGTGATGTATACGCGCGTCCCGAAAGAAGCGACTCTTGTGCTATTTTCACACAGGTTTTCAGGTCTTTACCTTTCTCAAAAACCTGAATGGCTACGGCAGTATTGGCCAGTACCACATTGGTTTGTGCCGGTGTGGCATTGTTTCTCAGAACGGCAAGGAATAGTTTTGCCGCTTCCTGAACAGTCTGTCCACCGGTGATTTCTTCTGCTTTTATTGCCGGCAGTCCCCAATCGTTCGTGCTCAGCAGTTTTTCACCATCCGGTCGGTAACTTTTTACTTTTCCGGTAAGGGAAACTTCATCATAACCATCCAGACTGTGAATGATGGCAAAGTGAAAATCTTTGTCTTTTTGAAAGAGATAGTTGTACAAACGGGCCACTTCGAGGTTGAAAACTCCGACCATTTGATAACGGGGAAACGAGGGGTTGACCAAAGGTCCCAGCATGTTAAAGAAAGTTTTTACACCGAGTTCCCTGCGTACCGGTGCCACGTTTTTCATAGCTGGATGAAATAGTGGCGCATGCATCATACAAAATCCCGCCTCATCCAATTGTTGTTTCAGCTTTGCTTCATCGTTGGTAAAAGTATAACCGAGATATTCCATGACGTTGGACGAACCACAGGAGGAAGAAACGCCATAGTTGCCGTGTTTGGCCACCTTGTAGCCGGCGCCCGCCACCAAAAAAGCCGACAGCGTAGAGATGTTGAAGGTGTTTTTGCCATCACCGCCGGTGCCGCACACATCAATAGTTTCAAAATCAGATAAATCGACTTTCAGACACAAGTCAAGCAATGCCGTGCGGAAACCTTTCAGCTCTTCCACCGAAATCTGCCGCATGAGGTAAACAGTTAGAAAAGCAGCTATCTGTGAAGGGTTGTAACGACCTATACCAATGCCGGTGAGTACGTCGTAGGCATCCTGTTCGCTGAGCTGGCGATGGTCGAATAAGCGGTTGAGAATATTTTTCATAAAAACTTTTTTACAGATCTAAGAAATTGAAAATCATTTGTTTGCCGTAAGGGGTTAAAATGGATTCCGGGTGAAACTGTAAACCGAAAACGGGATACTCCCGATGGCGGATGGACATGATACGTCCCTGTTCATCCCGTGAAGTAATGGTGAGATTCTCCGGAAAGTCTTTTTCGTTGATGACCCAACTGTGGTAGCGTCCGGCTGTAAATTTTTCAGGAATACCTTTGAATACGGGATCCTTTTTTTCTTCGCGAAACAGCGGCGAAGCTACTCCGTGATAAACTTGCGGCAGGTTAAACAGGCTGCCGCCGAAAACTTCGCCTATAGCCTGCATACCAAGGCATACACCAAGTATCTTTTTTTCGGAAACGTATCTTTTTATTACCTGCTTCATAATACCTGCTTCATCAGGCAGACCGGGGCCTGGCGAAAGCACAAGCCAATCGTAGGACGCTACCTCTTTTTCTGTTATTTCATCATTTCGGAAGACATCTACCGTACAACCTCCATGTTCACGGATAATATGGACCAGATTATAGGTGAACGAATCATAATTATCAAGGACTAATACTTTTTTCATTTTATGTGCTTTTAAGAAATTCCGTTGGACAATTTCTCGGCTTTTTCTAAAGCGGAAACCAGTGCGCCGAGTTTGTTGTTAATTTCCTGCAATTCGTTTTCTTCTACCGAAGATACCACAATGCCAGCGCCGGCTTGAAAATAGAGCCGGTTGTTTTTGCTAAGAAAACTGCGGATAGTGATGGCGTGGTTCAGCGACCCGTCGAATCCGAAAATTCCGATGGCGCCACCATAGAAACCACGATTTTGGTTTTCGTATTGGTCGATGAGTTCCATGGCTTTGAATTTGGGTGCTCCCGAAAGTGTGCCGGCAGGAAAAGTATCGGCAAAAAGTTGCAAAGCATCCGTATTGTGGCTGAGGTTGGCCACCACTTCCGAAACAAGGTGAATCACATGGCTGTAATATTGAATTTCTTTGTACGTTTTTACTGTCACATTTTCGCCATGGCGGCTTAAATCGTTGCGTGCCAAATCGACCAGCATGGTATGTTCGGCATTTTCTTTGGGGTCGGCAGCCAGCTGCCCCGCCAGTTTTTTGTCCGCTTCATCGTTGCCGCTGCGTCTAAATGTTCCTGCAATGGGATTGATGGTAGCTTTTCCCTGGTTTACTTTTAGTTGCGCTTCGGGTGAGGAGCCGAAAAGCTTGAAATTTCCGTAATCGAAATAGTAAAGATATGGTGAGGGATTCACCGAGCGGAGGGTACGATACACGTTAAACTCATCGCCACGAAAAGCCTGTGAAAACTGTCGTGAGAGTACAATCTGGAAAACATCACCACGCTGGCAGTGTTGTTTGCCTTTTTTCACCATTTTCATAAATTGTTCATCGGTGAGATTGGAGGTTTTTTCACCGCAGAGTTCAAAACCATAGCCGGGGAACTTGTTGATACGCAAAAGGCTCTCCATCTGTTCCATCTGCGAAGCCTCCCCATCAAGGCGGTTTTCTATAAGCAACAACTCGTTTTTAAAATGGTCGAAACGCAAAACAAAGCGAAAAGCCACATAATGCATGAGTGGAACCTGATGCTCTCTTTTGTGAGGAGAATGCAACTTGATAGTTTCAAAATACTGCACGGCATCGTAAGCTGTAAAGCCGAAAAAGCCGTTGGCGCCACGGGTTTCTTCCGGCTCGCCCTGTTTATCATTACCGGAATCATGTATATGAAAATTACGGAGAAACCGTTGTAATTCCGGGATGAGTTCTGTTTTGTCCTTCAGGGATATTTCCCTGCTTTTGGTACCTATGGTTTCGTAGATGGTATTTTCTTCCAGCACGAAAGAAGCCACCGGATCAAGGCAGACAAAAGAATACTTGTTGTCGTTGCCGTGATAGTCGGAGCTTTCCAACAGGAATGAGTGATAAAACCTGTCGCGCAGGTTCAGGTAAAGGCCTACCGGTGTCAGCGTGTCGGCCAGCAGTTTTTTGGTTTTTACGTTCAGGTTGATTGTTTCCATTTGAAATTTTGATTAAAAAAAACGGCCTGTCGTGAATCGACAGGCCGTTTGAAATATTTTGTACAAGCGCTCCTTTTCACGTCAGTTTCGGACGAAGAAAAGCCACCACCAATTACTATTCAAATTCATTTTGTTCATGGCCACAAAGGTAGATATAAAATGTTTAGAAAAACAAGGGTCTTTTGAATTTTTTATTTGTTTGGAGCTTTTTGCTCACGTCTGGGAAAGATATGGAATTAGCTGTCGGGGTTTTCCCCCTGTTTACCCTTTTCAAAAATAGTTAAATGGTATCTGGCCTTTGCGGAAAGTGCATTTTGGCTCTAAGTTGTTTATTGTGAGTAAAGACACTATGGGATTGTTATGAAATAACCTATCCGTTTTGACTCGTTCTTTTGCCCTTTT
>CAYLSW010000145.1:0-5865 GCA_964386145.1 uncultured Lentimicrobiaceae bacterium
AAGGGTTGCGAATAGCCACTGTTTACCCTGTGAAATAGCAAAGCCATTATTTCACGGGGTGAATTTAAAACTTTTGCAACGCAAAAGAACAAGCCGAAACTGTCAGGTTATTTTGTTACAATCCCTAAGTTCAACAAAAAAAAGTCAATCGGTGGTCTGAAGAATGGGGAGTACTTTGTTGGGGGAAATACTAACGTCCAAAAAGAAAATCCATACGGCACGGCCCCTCTTCGGAGTACATACAGGCACTGAGGGCGTTGATGGGATTACAGGCTTTGGCAAAGTGTGGGCAATCCTTCGGCAATATTATCCCCCGCATGATTTCGCCGCAAAGGCAGCCTTCAGGCAGTGCCGGTTCCGGCGTTTCCACATCAAAAAAGACTTTTTCCGTATCAAACATCCGGTAGACATTTTTAATCTTAAACCCACTGCTTTTTATCTTCTCAAAACCTGTCCATGTTGCATCGCCCGTTTCAAAAACCTCTTCCAGCAACTGATGTGATTTGGAATTCCCTTTATCACTAACCACTTCAGGAAAAAGGTTTTCCAGACTGGCGGTTTTATTATTGATTTGCCGGACAAGATGAAGAATAGCTTTTAAAACATTTTCGGGTTCGTAACCACTTATTACCAGTGGTTTTCTATGTTTTTCAAAAAATATTTTAAAATAATCCATTCCCATGCTGGCGGCAATTCTTCCTGAGCCGATGAAACCATCCAGCGGAACTTCGTTGCGTTGCAAAACCGCTTCCATTCCTGAAAGCATCCGCTTATGATCGCACAAAACATGAAAATTAAAAAGTCCTGCTACTTTGGCTTGCAAAATGGCCGCTGCCGTTGATGAAGCTGCCGACTCAAATCCTACAGCGGGAAATATTATCCTTTTCCCACGGTTCTTTTTAGAGAGTGTCAACGCATCCATAATACTGTGTATCACCCGGATACCTGCACCATTTGTCCGGGCTTCTTCCAACGTGGATTTAGAGCCCGGAATACCCAGCAAATCGCCGTAAGTAGCAATGATTACGTCGCTGCGTTTGCTGTATTCCAACAACTTATCAATAAATGCCGGTGAAGCAAGGCAGGCCGGGCAACCCGGTCCGAAGTGAATATGAATTTGCTTTGGCAACAGCCGTTCAAGGTGATGTTTCTGAATGGTTACTTTAGAGCCGCTGCAAACAGCCATGAGATGAACAGGTGAAACAATTGTTTCCTTTATTTCAGCCGCAAGCAGCCGCCTCTTTTCATCCGGGCTGCAGATTCCATTCTCACTCATAACGTGGTTTTCAATTTTTCTGTTTCCACAAGGGCATTATACAGTATTTCAACTGGATGTAAAGCTGTCCGGTCAGTGCCATCCTTTATTTGATGCCGACATGAGGTGCCAGGCGCTGCAATAATCGTCTCCCGGCTGCTGTTTCGGACAGCCGGGAAAAGCACCAGCTCACCCACTTTCATGGAGAGGTCATAATGCTCTTTTTCATAGCCGAAAGCTCCCGCCATGCCGCAACAACCTGAAGGAATTTCCTCCACCGTGTAATTTTCAGGGAAACCCAGTACAAAAAGAGTCGGCTCTGTAGAAGCCAGCGATTTCTGATGGCAATGACCATGTAACTTGATGTGCCTTTTTGTTATGGTGAACTGCCCTTTGGAAATTTTTCCGGCTTTCATTTCCCTTTCCATAAACTCGTCAATCATCAACGAGTTTTTTGCAAGCCGGCCGGCTTCCTGCCGTAGTTTTTCTTCAGCTAAGTCAAGGTATTCATCACGAAAAGTGAGGATAGCCGAAGGTTCGATGCCCACAAGAGGGGCATCTGTTGTAATTTTATCTTTCAACATCCGGATATTGGCATTGGCAATGACTTTGGCTTTTTTTACCAGCCCTTTGGAGAGGTAGGTGCGTGCACTTTCCAAATGTTGAGGAAGCACCACCTGATAGCCCAACTTCGTAAGTAACATAATGGTTTTAATACCCACATCCGTATCATTAAAGCAGGTAAACTCATCGTTAAAAAGATAAACCTTACCGTTTGGAAAGTTCCGGTTGTCAAATTGTTTACTGTTTTTAACGAACCATTTGTCCAATGGAATTTTTGAAAGAAGAGGAAAATGGCGCTGTGGTGCAAATCCCAATATTTTAGCGCTAAGACCCGAAAGGAATTTATTCTGCTGGAAGAAATTATAAACCGAAGGCATCAGACTTCCCAACCGGTTTATCTTGACAATGTTGGCAATGAGACGCGAACGCAAAGGAATACCGTGTACATCGTAGTAATGTTGCAGGAACTCGGCTTTCAGCTTAGTCATATCCACACTCGAAGGACATTCCGACTTACAGCTTTTGCACATAAGACAAAGGTCAAGAGCATGGTAGATTTCTTTGTGGTCGAAAGGTTTTTTTTGTCCCGGCTTACTGATAAACTCCCGCAAAATATTGGCGCGGGCACGGGTTGTTTTATCCTCATCGTGAGTAGCCATGTAACTGGGACACATGGCGCCACCCATTTCGGCCGATTTACGGCAAATGCCGGTACCATTACATTTTTCTGCTGCACGCACTACTCCCAAATCTCCCGAAAAGTCGAAATAAGTCTTGATTTCAGGTGTTTTCTGGCCGGGTGTATAACGCAGGCTGGTGTTCATACGGGGCGTGTCGGTAATTTTCCCCGGATTAAAAATGTTTTGCGGGTCCCAGCTCTGTTTTATCTCTTTAAAAAGATTGTAAATTTTCTCACCCACCATGAGCGGAATAAACTCGCCGCGAAGGCGTCCATCTCCATGTTCGCCACTAAGCGAGCCGCGGTATTTTTTTACCAGTTGTGCCGAAGCACGGCCAATTTCATAAAAGATTTCAACATCTTTCGGGTCTTTCAGGTTAAGCACCGGACGCATATGAAGTTCGCCAGTGGAGATGTGTGCATAATAGACACACTCTTTCCCGAAGTTTTTCAAAATCCCCTCAAAATCAGCAATATATTGTGGAAGCAACTTCGGAAGAACAGCTGTGTCTTCGGTAACCGGAACGGGTTTGCTGTCGCCGGGCATGTTGCTGAGAATGCCCAGACCGGCTTTGCGTAAATCCCAAACACGGTTCATTTGCGAACCGGTAACAATAGGAAAGTAGTATCCCAGTTTTTCTTTTCGCATGGCCGCTTCCATGGCTGTTACTTTGGCGTGGATGGTCTCCATGTTTTCTTCGGCAAATTCCACAATCAGAATGGCGCCGGGACTGCCCTTGACGAAGAAACGGTTTTTGCGCTGTCCAATGTTTTCACGGGTAAGTTCCAGAATGGTATTATCCATCAGCTCGATGGAATAAGGCTTGAAATCCAAGGCTGTCAGATTGGCTTTCAGCGATTCGGCAATGGTGTTTAGATGAACACATACCAATATTCTGTTTTCGGGAGGCAAAGGAACTAAGTTCAGCTTTATTTCGGTGGTCAGCGCAAGCGTACCTTCCGAGCCTGCCAGAAGTTTGGAAAAATTGAAAGGAATACCGTTGCCGGTGAAAGGATCGGACTGCATAAGCATATCCAGCGCATAGCCTGTATTTCGTCTTTTCAATGCAGGATCAGGAAACTGTCGGGTAATATCTTCCCGAATAGCCTTCTTTTGCAGTATGTCCCGGATTTTACGGTAAAGTGATCCTTCCAGTGACCGGAGTTCGCATTTTTGGGCAAACTCTTCGCTGCCGAGTGGTCCGAAAACCGCTTTGCTTCCATTGCTTAACAGTGTCTTCACCTCCATCACATGGTCGCGGGTGCTGCCATACACCAGGGCATGCGCACCACAGGAGTTGTTGCCCAACATACCACCCAGCATACAGCGGTTTGAAGTGGAAGTTTCAGGGCCAAAAAACAGGTCTTTGGGCTCCAGTACTTTGTTCAGCTCATCGAGGACAACACCTGGCTGCAACCGTACCCAATGTTCTTTTTCATTGATTTCCAAAATCTTTCCAAAATGTTTGGAGATATCCACAATAATACCGGCACCCACAACCTGTCCGGCAAGGGAAGTGCCTGCCGTACGCGGAATAAGCGAAGTATGGTTTTCGCGGGCAAACAGGATGAGCTTTTTCAGGTCATCGTCATTCTTCGGGTAGCTTACCGCCAGCGGAACTTCGCGGTAAGCTGATGCATCGGTGGCATACATGAGCCGGATGGCTTCATCGGTCAGAATTTCTCCTTCGAAGATATGCTCCAAAGAGGCCAGTTTTTCCAATATGTTTATTTTTTTCTCTTTCATTTTAGAATAAAGTATTAATGATAATTTCTGAAAAACGGTTGCCTGCCAAAATCTTTTGCAGATGGGGTTTTTCATGCTTTTGTCCCAGCAACTTTCGGGCTGTCTTTTCCAAGGGTATTCCCTCCAGAATAAGCTGTATGTCAGCAATTTTACCCTCTTTTACAAACAAGGTAACCTGAAATTTTCCGAATTCTGTATCCTGCTCCTGCCGTACAGAATATTTTGGTGAATAGGCCACATTCCACGTCCAGCGACTGTATTTCTCCTCCGCAAGTTTTTTAATAGCCTGCTGTTCTTCCGGTTTCAAATCCACCGTTGTTCCAATGTGATAATAATCTTTTAAAAACAGTGCCAACTGCTGCACAAAAATTTCTATAGTTACCGGATTTTCAAGATAACAGGAGATATTTTCCACCGTAGCCCGGATGGATTTTATGGATTTATCTGTGATGTGGCTGCTGCCACGATGAATGACTTTTTCCAGTTTGTCCAAATCGGTTTGATAGAGGAACGTGCCGTGATGCATAACCCGATTCTTAAAAACATGTGCTGAGTTGCCGGAGAATTTTTTACCCTTCACCGTCAGGTTGTTTTTTCCTTCAAATACAGCGTCAAGATGAAATTGTTTCAAAAATTCGATAACCGGCTGTGTAAATTTTCCGAAGTCAACGAGGTTTTCCTGCTTCTCCATAATTTGGATAAGGGTCAGGTTGATGTTTCCCAAATCATGATAAACCGTGCCGCCGCCGGAGAGTCGCCGGATGACCGGGATGTTGTTTTGGCGTACAAAATCCATATTCACCTCAGCCATCATATTTTGATGTTTACCCACTACCACAGAAGGCTCGCTTTGCCACAGCATGAGCACATCTTCGCTGCTGTTTTTCAGGAAATACTCCTCTGCAGCAAGGTTAAAATAGGGATTAGTTTGTGGTCGGCGTACAAAAATCATGGACAGTCAATTTGCAGACAAAGGTAGGAAAATAGAACATTAGCAGCAGGTAGAAGTCGAGGGGTATTTTTGGCATAATATGGGTGGGATATCCAGTATGGTTATTGCAATATGAGGTCCTACTGCAAATTTAGCCTGATTATACATCACACGGGATAAATCAGGACATTTTCATTTTTAAAAAACTGGAACTTCAAGGTCGATAGATTCTTTAAATCAGTGTTTTATTTTTGGTTGAGTGTCTGGAAAAATCCGGTTACAGCCTCATAAAATTTGTCAGGGGTTTCATAATAAGTGTAACTTATTGTGAAATAAGTATTTGTGCTTTGGCGTCTTTGCGAGAACGAAAAATTACCGAACTATTGTAGCTGAATGTTAGAAGAAATACTAAAAAAGAATTAGAGGAGTAAATAATTATGCCAGAAACAGCAATGTGGATAGGCGGTTTTATCCATTGGGTACTAATAAGGTTGCAGAACAAAAATAAGAGACGAAATTGAAGGAAATCTGGATGCTTCCCGGGGTGGTTCTTATGATTTTGAAAATTATATTGTTGGTTTAGTTTCCGTAATAATCATTTTAGGCTTAACAATATGGTTAGGGATTGTAACATAATAACCTGACAGTTTCGGCTTGTTCTTTTGTGCTTTTTCTTCGTTGCAAAAGTT
>CAYLSW010000146.1:0-5848 GCA_964386145.1 uncultured Lentimicrobiaceae bacterium
TTATTAACCTGATTTTCAATCAGCTGTAGTTGTTTCATAATAAGTGTAACTTATTATGAAACAAGCATCTGCGTCTTGATGTCTTGGCGAGAACGAAAAATTACCGAACTATTGTGATAGATACCGGTACTAAATTATGAAGAGACAAAGAATGTTTTTTCCGCTTCCCAACACGGAAGTTTTATAAAAACGCTGTTGGCATCAAAATATATTTGACTCCGGATTTGTGGCTTCTTGTTGATGGAGTGCCCTCAGTTTCTGATATTTCAGATAACTTTCTCTTGCAGAAATGGTACAAATACGCCATCCTGTACTTCCTTCCAGAAATCCCGTCTGAAGAAGATAACATTTCAGAAACTTCATTGCCGGGCTGATCCAGACTTTGATGAGCGGCGCCTTTTTTCCCTGCTCAAATTTTGCCATTGCCGAAAGGGAACTAAAGTGTTCTGCCTGCCGGTAATGCTCTTCGATAGTATAGTAACTGTAATGTAAAAGGTCGCCTTTCAGGTGTTTTACCACGGATTTATCTTTCATAACAAAAACATCGTGGGGGTTGTGTCCTGCCCAATGGCCTTTGCGGGCATCAAACAGACGCAGTTTCCGGTCGGGATACCAACCACAATGCCGAATCCATTTTCCGCAATAGTTGGTTAGCCGGTTGAAAGTGTATCCATCTGCATCCCAGTTGTTTTTAATCTGTAAAATAGATGCTTTCAAAGGTTCGGAAAGTGCTTCGTCCGCGTCAAGCGATAAAATATGTGAGTAGCAGGCATGGGTTATCACGCTGTTTTTCTGTCCAATATAACTGTCAAATTTCCGGGTGAGGAATTTAACCTTGTATTTTTCACAAATCTCTTTGGTACGGTCGGTGGAAAAAGAATCCAAAACCACAATTTCATCCGCAACTCCTTCAAGCGAAAGGATACAACGTTCAATATTTTTCTCCTCGTTGTAAGTTATAATGACAGCTGACAGTTTTTCCATAACAGAGCCAAAAGTAGAAAAATACCAGAATTTCCACATTTCTCCACCACATGTTTGCAGAGATATCACTTCACATATTGCAAGATGAATAACGGTCGATAAGTTATCTGTAAATTTTTCAGACCTTTGCAGCGAATTTTAACAAGGAGAAAAAATGAAAATTGCGGCGCTGGTATCAGGAGGTGTGGACAGTTCGGTTTGTGTTCCATTGCTGAAAAAGCAGGGCCTGGACCCGCATATTTTTTATATCCGTATTGGTATGGAAGACGAACCGGCTTTTATGGATTGTCCTGCGGAAGAGGACATTGAAATTACTACCTGGATAGCCAAAAAGTACGGTTGTCGTTTCGACGTAGTCGATTTACAACAGGAGTACTGGTCAACAGTGGTAAAATATACCATGGAAAGCGTAAAACAGGGACGGACACCCAATCCGGATGTGATGTGCAACCTGCTCATCAAATTTGGTGCTTTCAACGACCGGTACGGTAAGGATTTCGACCGGATTGCCACCGGACACTACGCTATGCAATACGAAACGGAAGAAGGTGCGTTTTTGGGTACCGCTGCAGACCGGATAAAAGACCAGACCTATTTTCTGGGACAAATTCTGCCTGACCAACTGAAAAAAGCCATGTTTCCTATTGGCCATTTGCAGAAAAAGAAGGTGCGTCGAATTGCCGAAGATATGCAACTTCCCAGTGCACACAGACCTGACAGCCAGGGAATATGTTTTCTGGGGAAAATCAATTACACCGATTTCATTCGCAAATATGTGGGCGAAAGACCAGGCGAAATTATCGAACTGGAAACCGGTAAAGTACTGGGAGAACACAAAGGGTTTTGGTTTCACACCATCGGCCAGCGGCGCGGCTTGCGGCTGGGTGGCGGGCCATGGTTTGTGGTGAAAAAGGATATAGAAAAAAATATTGTTTATGTCTCCAATGGTTACGATCCGATTAGCCAATATGACGACAAAATCCGGCTTGAGAACCTGCATTTATTAAATCCTAACCACGACTACTCCACGCTGAGAGCGATAAAATTTAAAATCAGGCATCAGCCGGAATTTACCGAAGGTGAGTTGGTTCGCGATGAAAAAGGAATATGTATTGTTTCCTTAAAAAAGATTTCAGGTATTGCACCGGGACAGTTTGCCGTACTCTATGACAGCGATGAAAAAACCTGCATTGGTAGCGGGGTCATCGCCCAAAAAGAAGATTGACATCTATTTTCCGTATCAAAAGTTTTGAATTTATGCCTCTCCACAACCTGCAAAAAGCGCAATTGAGCGAACGGATAAAAACGGAAGCGGAGAAGCTGGGGTTTTTTGCCTGTGGCATTTCCAAAGCCGGCCTTTTGAATAAAGATGCCGAACGGGTGGAAAGATGGCTCGGAAAAGGGATGCAGGGCGGCATGCAATATCTTGAACACAACCGTGAAAAACGTTATGATTCCACCCGGTTGGTAGAAGATGCAAAATCGGTTGTCTCGTTGTTATTCAATTATTTTCCATCCGAAGAACTCCCCTCCCAAAGTCATTACAAAATCTCAAAATACGCTTATGGAAAGGATTATCATTATGTCCTGAAACAAAAACTGGCTTCGTTGCTTGAAAAAATTGAAACATGGACAGGCGAGCGGCAAGCCAGGATTTTTACAGACTCGGCGCCGGTATTGGACAGAGCTGTGGCACGGCGGGCAGGATTGGGTTTTACCGGAAAAAATACGCTGCTCATAAATCGTGAAGGAGGTTCATTTTTCTTTATCGGACACATTATTCTTGATTTGGAACTTATTGCCGACAGGGAAACCGCAGAAAATTACTGCGGCAGTTGCACAAAATGCATTGATGCATGCCCCACCGGTGCGTTGTTGCCTTTTGAGCTGGATGCCCGCAAATGCATCTCGTACCTGACTATTGAGTACCGCGGTGAAAAGATTCCGGACGAATTTCGGGGTAAATGGAACCGGTGGATTGTCGGTTGCGACATTTGTCAGGATATATGCCCGTGGAATCAAAAAGCCCGGCCACATAACGAACCGGCGTTTCATCCTTCCATACTCCTGCTGAACATGCAAAAAGCAGACTGGGAAAATCTTGACAAACCGGCTTTTAAGAAACTTTTTATAGGTACTGCCGTGGAACGTACCGGATTCAAAGGACTTCGCAGAAATATTGATTTTTTGTCTTCGGAAAGACTATAAACTTATCATACCTTTTTGTTGTATCTTCGCATCGAAAGATTTAACCAAAACTTAATGTACTTCAATTTAACCATTTACATTTATTACTCATCTTCGCAACGCTAAAGGAGAAAATGAAAAAGGAAAACACGGACTACGGAAATTACAAGATTCTTCTTGTTGACGACGAGGAAGATATCATAGAATTTCTTTCTTACAATCTAAAAAAAGAAGGCTTTCAGGTCTTGGCTGCTTTTGATGGTGAAGAGGCTGTAAAAATTGCAAAAAAGGAGTTGCCCCATTTGATTTTGATGGACATCATGATGCCAAAGATGGATGGGATGACAGCAGTGGAACAAATCAGGAAAATCCCGGAACTGGACAACACGTTTATTGTATTTCTGACAGCCCGCTCGGAAGATTACTCGCAAATTGCAGGATTTGAAGCCGGAGCAGATGATTATGTCACCAAACCCATTAAGCCTAAAGTGCTTATCAAGCGCATCATTGCCCTGCTGCGTCGCTCAAACAAAACAGACAAAAAAAGCGCCTCTATTCAAAGGGCAGACATTACAATAGACCCAATGCGCTATGTGGTGATAAAAGGAGACAAAACCATCGCCTTACCACGAAAAGAATTTAGCGTTCTCTACCTGCTGGCTTCAAAACCCAACAAAGTTTTTCGTCGTGAAGAGATTTTTCATGAAATCTGGGGGGATGATGTCATCGTGGGCAGCCGTACCATTGACGTACACATCCGGAAAATACGAGAAAAAATCGGCCTCTATAATATTAAAACCATCAAAGGTGTGGGCTATAAATTTGAAGAATAATCCGTGAAACACGCTCCCCACAATGTGGCCTTTCTGAACGCAGCCATTATTATGCTGGTTTTTATGGCCCTGTACTTTGGATTGGTTTATACCGGAGTCACTTTTCAGCTGGTTTATTTCGCTGTAGGCAGCCTGCTGATTTTTATCGCTTCATATCTAACAGTTTTTTTTTCACTGAAACGCTTTATCTATAACCGACTGAAAATTATTTATAAAACCATAGGCAAATGGCACGAAGTCAAACGGGGACAACACACAGACAAAAATTCGGTCGATATTTTGGGAATGGTAAACCAGGTAGTGTTAGAATGGCACGACACGCAACAACAGAAAATTGATGAATTACAAAAAATGGCTGACTACCGTCGGGAGTTTCTGGGTAATGTCTCGCATGAATTGAAAACACCGATTTTCAACATCCAGGGATATATTCTCACTTTGCTCGATGGTGGGTTAAAGGATAAAAGTATTAATAAAAAGTTTTTAGAGAAATCCGCTAAGAGTGTGGACAGAATGATAGCCATAGTTCAGGATTTGGAAGAAATATCAAAATTTGAATCCGGCGTAATGAATCTGAATGAAACGGTTTTTAACATCAACGAGCTTTGTCGTGAAGTACATGAGTTTCTGGAGGTTAAAGCCGATGAAAACGATATACAGATTGTTATTAAGGAGACGGAAAACAGCCGTGTAAATGTTTTAGCCGATAAAACACGTGTCCGGCAGGTACTCATTAACCTCGTGGACAATGCTATCAACTACAGCCGGCCAAAAGGAGGGCGGATAATCATCTCTTTTTATGATTTTCATGATAATGTGCTCATCGAGGTAAGCGACAATGGGATCGGTATTTCAGAAAAAAGTCTCCCGCGTATTTTCGAACGTTTTTACCGTGTGGACAAAAGTCGTTCACGCGAAAAAGGAGGTACAGGCCTCGGCCTGGCCATTGTAAAACATATCATCGAAGCCCACCGCCAAAGTATTACTGTTCGTAGCAAACCTGACAAGGGCACTACTTTCTCATTTACATTGAAAAAAGGATGACAAGCTAATAACCCGGGGTTGATTAAAAACTTTTTTCAAAATATCTTCTTCATACCGTTTTATACAACAGCCTGGTATAGCTTCGGCAAAAGATATTGTACCCACGGCAACGATGTCCCTAAAAAATATGCACACTGGCAAAAACACAGGAATCTATTTTGTGGATTCAATACCTTTCCGGCCTCCCCTTCCTTTCAGAACTTCTTTTTCCCACCTTTCAGGTCTCGACCGACCTGAAAGGAGAAAGAGCCCGGAAAGAGACTACTCTTCGAGCAATGATTTTTTGTGGTGGTATAACTTTTTACCGCCATAAGCAGCTCCAAGGCCGAGCAGGATAAACAAGCCGCCGCCTATGGGTGCGCTGCCACCAGCCGGCTGGTCACCGGTTTGTCCGTGCCCCGGTGGATCAGGGGGATTGGTTCCCGCAAAGACAGGAAAACTGAAAAGAGAAATGATAAGCACTAGTAACAGCGATGTATAATATTTTTTCATAATCAATAATTTTTTGTTTTCCTTTTATTTTTTAATACGAAAAACGAAGCACGCCATCCGGCTTTGGATAGAAACATGCTTCGTTTAAGTGGTCTATTCTTCCAGACTTTCGGTTTTCATTTGGTAAAGTTTCCGTCCGCCATAGGCAATGCCGAGGCCAAGCAGGATAAACAACCCGCCGCCTATGGGGGCACTGCCGCCAGCTACCTGGTCAGTAGTTTGTCCGTGAGCATCCGGAGGGGGTGGTACTGTTTGGGCATTTGCATTATTGCTCCACAACAAGAGCGAAAACAAAAGACTGAATAAAA
>CAYLSW010000147.1:0-5837 GCA_964386145.1 uncultured Lentimicrobiaceae bacterium
AAACAGCCATTGTGATAGGCGGGGGAAATATTTTTCGGGGCTTGCAGGGTGCAGCCGAGGGTTTCGACCGGGTGCAGGGCGACTACATGGGCATGCTGGCTACGGTTATCAACTCCATGGCGCTGCAAGCCGAACTGGAAAAACAGGGACTGAAAGTCAAACTCCTTTCCGGATTGTTTATCGACCCGATTACAGAAACCACCAGTGGCAGAAAAGCTATTGATTATTTAGAAAAAGGTTACGTTGTGATTATGGCAGGCGGAACAGGGAATCCGTTTTTCACTACCGATTCGGCTTCGGCATTGCGTGCCGCCGAAATACATGCTGATGTGTTGCTGAAAGGTACTCGCGTAGATGGTGTTTATACTGCTGATCCCGAAAAAGATCCCACTGCCTCAAAATATGACACCCTCACTTTCGACGAAGCCTACGAGAAGAGCCTGAAAGTAATGGACATGACGGCTTTTACTCTTTGTAAAGAAAATAACCTTTCCATACTTGTTTTCGATATGAACAGAAAAGGAAATCTTGAAAAAGTGGTGGCAGGCGAAAAAATTGGAACATTAGTAAGCCTGTAGAATATTGATTCTGAGTGATTTGCACAAGCTTAATATTGAAAGAAGTTAAAGATTATACCTCCCGTTGTGCAGCATAAGCACGCCACTTGTCGATGACGGTTTGCATATCTTCCGGCAGGGAAGAAGAAAAACTGAGTATTTTACCGGAAACCGGATGCACAAAACCAAGAGTCATGGCATTTAGGGCCTGGCGTGGCAGGAGTTTAAAGCAATTCTGTACAAATTGCTTATATTTGGTAAAAGTAGTCCCTTTCAGGATAATGTCACCCCCGTAACGTGCATCACTGAAAAGCGGATGTCTCAAATACCGGAAATGTGCTCTGATTTGATGTGTACGACCTGTTTCCAGCCTGCACTCCACCAAAGTAACGTAGCCCAGTCGCTCTATTACCTTATAATGTGTTATTGCCGGCTTGCCATACGAGCCATCCGGGAAAACTGTCATCTGGCGGCGATCTTTGGGATGTCGGCCAATATTGCCTTCGATGATACCTTCGTCTTCTTCAAAATCGCCCCAAACCAACGCCTGGTATTTGCGTTCCACACTGTGATCAAAAAACTGTTTGGCCAGCCTGGTCTGTGCCAGCTCATTCTTAGCCACCAGCAGCAATCCACTGGTATCCTTATCAATACGATGCACCAAATAGCCAAAACCATTTTCCACCTCATTGGTTCCCGATTTTTGAAAATAACCAGCCAGTGCATTCAGCAAGGTACCGGTATAATTGGCATGCGCTGGATGCACCACCATTCCGGCGGCTTTGTTAACCACAATCACATCTTTGTCCTCATAAATCACAACAAGAGGCAAATCTTCGGGTAAAATTTCCACATCACGCGGCGGATGCGTCAACACAACGGAAATAATGTCTGCCGAACGTACCTTATAATTGGATTTGACCGGTTTGTCGTTGATGAGGATGTTCCCTGCCTTTGCAGCAGACTGTATTTTATTTCGCGAGACGTTTGCAATGCGGTTAAACAAAAATTTATCAATACGTATGGCTTCCTGTCCGGGATCAGCAACAAAGCGATGGTGCTCATACAATTCCTGGCCATCATCAGTCACAAGAAAGGGGTCTTCTTTTTTCATCCTTAATGTTTTACTATAAATTTAGCAGAATAAACTCTATTTCCGTATTGAACACGAAGCAGGTATATCCCATTGCTAAGAAAGCGAATATTCAACAAGTTCCGACGAAGTGTCTGCCGGCTTATCACCTGACCAAACAGGTTGTAAACAGCCGCTTCAGCAGTAGCACCGGGTGCTAAACGGTAAGCGGTAAAACGAAGTTGGTTCTGTGCGGGATTGGGATAGACATTCAACGACTTTTCTTTCTCCTGCAGAAGCCTGCCCGTACCCAGAATCATATCCTGTCCGAGTACCGGACGCAAAAGCAAAGCGCCGGTAAAGCTGGTTTTATACCACTCATTATCGGCAAAATAGAAGATGTCAGCACTGGCATCGTGGTTGGTGTCAAATCCAATATTCAGACTTTGATGTTGCTGCTGATAGCCCACATAAAATGTTCCGGAAACCAAGATGGCCGTATCAAGCCGGTAAGTAGTAAAAGGGTAAATTCCTTCTCCCCAATAGACTTTGAGGTTATCCTGCCGGTAAATTTCTTTGCCCGGTTTGCCGTTGTTATCACGCCAGACCACCAAATCAAAGAGCTGCGAAGGGGTATTTTTTATTTTATTAAAATATATCCGCAGGGCACGCAACGTATCGGGCACATTTATCTTAAAACGATAAGCCAGCTCCGCACCGGCTGGTTCCAACGTGTATCCCAACTCAGGCACACCATCATCGTAAGCATACTCGTTGTAGAACCCCTGCCTGTATATCATTGAATCGACCAACGGTGGCGAAACAGAAGAGTCACTAATGTAATGTTTGATAAGATATGAAGTCGTATCACGGTCGTAATCCAGCGAAAAAAGGCTGTTCACCGGAGGGCAGGCCTGGGCTGCACCACCGCTGCTGTTACAATTTTGAAACCCATACTGATAAAACGGTGGCAACACATAACTTCCCCCATCATAACCATAAGCAAACGATCCCTCTACCTGGCTCACCTTATAATAATAATGAATATTATGATTGATACGGTCAAGGTTATCAATATAAACATGAAAATCAGGAGTCAGGGAGTTGGTCGGAGCAGAACGATATTGCCGATAAGGCATCTCAGTGTAATGTTTCAGGAAATCAGGATTAGTCCCTGAAAAACCGATGGTGCGATGGGTGGTGTCCGCAGCCGAGCGTCCTGCATTCAGATAGACATAATCCAGATTCCATTCATCCACATTACTTTGCCAACTTGGGTTAATATTGCTGGCAATGCTGGCATAATTGAAAAACCTAAACTGAAAACCTTTATAAAAATAGGCCGGATTGCGCAGGGGAATCATCACTTGCACAAAGTCTTTTCCATATTTCTTTTGAAAATCTTTCAGAGTCATTCCGGGCGATTTCCAAACCGTATGCCAGGTGGTAGCAGGAACAGAGGCCGAATCGCAGGGGAACAAAATACTGTCACCCCACACTAACGTGCTATAGTTTACAACATAAAAATTAGTATTACAGGGAAATTTTGCATACAAGGTATCCAAAGGATGCAGCGTGTCCTGTGGACTGTTCAGAAAATTATTCACCGAAACCCAAACCGAATCAATGTGCGAAAAAACAGTGTCGCCGGTCAATATGCGAAAGGTAAGCACCAGTGAATCACCCGATTCCGGCGCATCACCCAGTCCCTGCGGCTGATAATAAAAACTCAGATATAATGAATCGTCCGGACCCAACTTTGCCGGCACAGGCAAAAAGACCGAATCAAGTCGTAAAGGTTGCGAGGTGAGCCTGTCAGCTTTAAAAGGAGACGGAGAGGCTATACCATAAATATTTCCTGTCGAATCAAGTGCATCAAACGTGGCTACCCACTGGTTGGGTGGCAGGTAACAGAAGCTGTTGTTGACAAATACAGCCTTTTCGACCCAGCGATGCGCATCAGGGAAAACCCGCGAAGCGGTAAAATCATCGAAAAACGGTAAGGTAAGCAACGGGGATAGTCGGGAGGATTTGAATGACAGACTTTTTTTTTCATTCAGAATTCTCTGTCTAATAACATTGTTGGACGGAAGTCCGGTTAACACCTCCTGTGCCTGCATTGCCGGTATGGCAGCAAGCCAAAGAACCGTTATGTAAAGCCATTGTTTGCTCATGGAGTTTGCGTCGATGGGGTCTGTATCTGAGTAGAATCCTGCTGCGTAGTATCGGCAAGCATTTGCTTAATATAATCTTTGAAATCGAAATTTTCATCAGAGCGATACCAAATATTCACCGGACTTCCCATATCAAGAAGTGAGTGACTAAAAAAAGAAGGTTCCATTTTAAAAACACGGGCATGGGTAGTATCATTCCCATCCAGGAAATATTCCTGACCCACATTGAGCGAGGAATAATGCAAAGCAGCATGTGCTTCTTTCATCTTTTTTCCTATCAAAAACGGCAAAGGTACAGGGGTAGGATGGTTTCCTTTGCCCACCACCAAACCGACAGCTGTACCTTTGGGTATCTTTGTGCCCGTTTCGACCGGTTCACTGTCGATTAGTTGCTCCATAACTGCATTTTTGGCAAAATAATCCACGTACTGCAAGTTCTTTACGTTCAGGCCTTTCCCTTCGAGCAACACCAACGCCTGCCGCAACGAAAGGTTTCGCAGATCGGGCATCTCAACCATTTCCGGCATTTTGGCCACAATGGTCAGGTAAACATGACGTCCTTTTTTTACTTTGGCACCCGGCAACGGATTCTGCATAACAATGGAACCGGGGGAGTGGCGCACATCGTACACCGAGTCAATTACCATTATATCAAAATATTGATTAAACCCTTTCTGGTTCAACTCCTGAACGGTTTGTCCGCTAAAGTTCGGAACGAGATAAACCTCTCCGTGGCGGGTAAAAATAGCAAGGAATTTAAAA
This sequence comes from uncultured Lentimicrobiaceae bacterium, assembly GCA_964386145.1. Lineage (GTDB taxonomy): Bacteria > Bacteroidota > Bacteroidia > Bacteroidales > F082 > Sulfidibacterium. Next base: position 4,566 of record CAYLSW010000147.1, read on the forward strand.
ATACCCCAAAATATCACCAAGGTCAACACCATGGCAATCAGCAACTGAAGATAAAATTTCTTTTGCCCCAAAAAATAAAAAAAACCCATGTTTGACTTTTTAATCGAAAGTATCCTTATAAACGGTTTTAAACATTAACTTTGTTCAACAATTATTATTGTACAGCATTCGGCAAAGGTAAAAATTATCAGGAAGGAAAAATGAGAATTTCCAATCCTGCAAAAAATTATAAAATAACTAACTATGAAGAACATAGCCATTGTATGCGGAGGTAACTCGGGCGAATTTGAAATTTCTAAAGCCAGCGGAGAGGAGGCCTATAAGTACATCGACCGGGAAAAATATCACCCGTTTCTTATTATACTGCAAAACCAGCAATGGGAATGGCACACAGGTAGTGAAGAAAAAATTCCTGTTAACAGGGCTGATTTCTCCATCGAAAAGGAGGGCGAAACCATTCACTTTGATGCCGTTTTCAATGTCATCCACGGTACCCCCGGAGAAGATGGCAAACTTCAGGGCTATTTCGATTTGCTCAATATTCCTTATACTTCCTGCGGTGTGGATGCCTCGGCCCTGAGTTTTAACAAATTTTTGTGTAACAGGTTTATCCGGTCGTTCGGTGTCAAAACGGCTGCCTCTTTTTCCTTTTTGAAAGATGAGAAAATTGACAAAACAGCTGTCATTGAAGAATTAGGGCTTCCGGTTTTTGTCAAGCCTTCCGGAAGCGGCTCCAGTGTAGGTATTTCCAAGGTCAACAGCCCCAAAGAATTGGGTGAAGCCGTAGAAAAAGCCTTTCGGGAAGACAACCGGATACTCATCGAAGAGGCCATTGTTGGTCGTGAGATTGCCTGTGGACTGGTAAAAAGAGGCCGGGAATTATTGGTTTTCCCGCTTACCGAAATCATTTCACAAAATGAATTTTTCGATTATAATGCCAAATACTCCAAAGGAAAGGCCCGTGAAATCACCCCGGCAGGCCTTTCACAAAAAGCAGCAGCTGACATCAAAACACTCTCATCTTTGCTTTACCGGCAAATGGATTGCAAAGGTTTTGTCCGTTTCGACTACATCCTCACCAAAGCAGAGCTCTACTTTCTGGAACTCAACTCTATTCCCGGCATGTCCGAGGCGAGTATTATACCCAAACAGGCTGAAGCTTTCGGACTGACAAAAAAAGAGCTTTTCACATTGGTAGTTGACAATTTGTTTGAGTAAGGGATTGTAACAAAATAACTACTCCGTTTATACTCATTCTTTTGCCCGCTAACT
>CAYLSW010000148.1:0-5825 GCA_964386145.1 uncultured Lentimicrobiaceae bacterium
TAAAGTATGAAACTTTTCTTTGGTTTGATTTGACAGATTTGTTTTCATAAACTCTTTTTTTTTAGGTTAATATTAATAATAGAACGAATATTCGTTCGGTAATGTGGAAAAAAATTATTCTTTTTTAATGGCATTCCATGTAATTTCATAAGCTTTCTCAATATAATCAGTTATCGGCAGTTCAAGTTTTTTATCAAGACAAAGTTCAATGTATCTTGCAACGCCACCGGACAAAATGGTATAATAAGGATAGGGATCGCCTGCAATAATTTCGTTGTTTTGCTGTCCGTATTTAATGATATCCATGACTAACACGAACCCCTCACTGGAACAGATACTGACTTTTTCATTAAAAATATCCTGTGGACGGGCAAACAACAGATATTCAACTAAAACCGGATCGTTTTCGGTCCACTCAAACATCATTTTAATAAAGGCATGAACCCTTTCTTTTGCTGTAGGAAGGATTAAAAGCTTATTGCGGAAGTTTTCTTCGAGTTGTTGAACCGAAAAATCATGTATTTCTTTGGCGAGACTTTCCTTTCCCTTAAAATAGTGGTAAACGGCACCGATACTTACCTTAGCACTTTTAACAATATCAGGCATATTTGTGTGGTAATATCCTTTCTTTACAAACAACTCACGTGCTGCATTTATTATCTTACTTTTTAATTCGGGATAGTTTTCCCGTGTGTCATATTTGTCCATAATTATGTACCGAATGTCTATTCGCATGCAAACATAAAGAAAGGTTTAAAAACATGCAAGACTATTGTGATATTTTTAACATGAAAAGGGGGCTATTACCTAATTTATTTTGATTATTAATTGCTAGGTATTGGCATTGTGAAAGTTAAACAGTATTCCCGTTAGGGAAATACAGACTTTCAGGCTTTATAATAAAGCAAAACATCAGGAACTACTTCCACAATATCTAATGTTTCAAGGTACAAAAGGATAAGTCGAAACCGAAAAATTTTTGTGCTCCAATTGCTCAATTGAACCACGGAAAAACTAAAACTCCGAAGTAAAATAAAACCGGATATCAGTATATTTCTCCTGTGCCATTTGCAGTGAAAAGGGCGAATCGGCAAGAAAGACTTCCCTACCCTCTTTGTCCAGGGCAATCTGTCCACGCTTGCGTGCTCTGAAATCTTCCAATTGTTCTTTGTTCTCGCTGATAAACCAGGCGGTTTTGTACAGTGTAATCGGTTCGTAGCGACATTTGGCATTGTACTCGTGCTCCAGTCGGTATTGAATGACTTCAAACTGCAGGGCGCCCACGGTTCCAATGATTTTTCTTCCGCTCTGTTTTCCGGTAAAAAGCTGTGCCACCCCTTCGTCCATAAGCTGGTCGATACCTTTGGCGAGTTGTTTTGACCGCATGGGATCAGCATTTACTACATAGCGGAAAAGCTCAGGCGAAAAGCTCGGAATACCCTTGAAATGCAAGATTTCGCCTTCAGTGAGTGTATCGCCGATTTTAAAGTTGCCCGTGTCGTGCAACCCCACAATGTCGCCGGGATAAACAGCTTCTACCACCGACTTTTTCTGTGCCATGAAGGCTGTCGGACTGGAAAATTTCAGCAGCCGGTTTTGACGAATATGCAGATAGTTGGTATTTCGCCTGAAAACTCCGGAGACCACCCGTACAAAAGCAATGCGGTCGCGATGCTTTGGGTCCATATTGGCATGGATTTTAAAGACAAATCCGGTGAATGCCTCTTCTTCTGGTTTTATGAAACGCTTGTTGCTCTTGCGTCCCAGTGGTGCGGGTGCAATTTCAATAAAGACATCCAGCAACTCTTTCACCCCGAAATTGTTGAGCGCACTGCCGAAAAATACCGGCGAGATATCTCCCGAAAGGTAAGCTTCTGCCTGAAAAGATGGATAGACTCCCTGCACCAGCTCCATATCTTCGCGCAGATTTCCGGCATCTTCGCTAATATAATCTTCCAGTTCGGGAGTGTCTATGTTATCAAACCGGATGCTCTCCTCAATAGTTTGTCTGCCGGGAGAAAACAGGTGCAGGTTTTTGTAATAAATATTGTAAACGCCTTTAAAACTGCTTCCCATGCCAATAGGCCAGCTCAGTGGTATTACTTTCAGCCCGAGTTTCTGCTCAATTTCGTCCAGCAACTCAAAAGCATCTTTACCGGGGCGGTCCAGTTTGTTAACAAACACCATCATAGGCGTTTTGCGCATGCGGCATACTTTGACCAGTTTTTCGGTTTGCGGCTCCACACCTTTGGCCACATCAATCACCACAATCACACTGTCCACTGCCGTCAGAGTACGAAAAGTATCTTCGGCAAAATCCTGGTGGCCGGGTGTATCAAGGATGTTGATTTTGGTATCACGGTATTCAAAACCCATGACGGAGGTGGCCACGGAAATGCCGCGCTGCCGCTCAATTTCCATCCAGTCAGAAGTGGCGGTTTTTTTTATTTTGTTGGATTTCACCGCACCGGCTACCTGAATGGCTCCGCCGTAAAGCAATAACTTCTCGGTGAGGGTGGTTTTCCCTGCATCGGGGTGACTGACAATGGCGAAGGTACGTCTGCGTGCTATCTCTTTTTTATTAACCATGGGTGAAATTTGAGGGTGCAAAAGTAGAAAAAGCCGGGTAATAAACTAAAAAAGAATTTCCTGGTACGTTTATCAACCTTTCAGATTTTGTAAACCTGAAAGATCGGAAACAAGATCAGGCCAACTCCGAAACATTACCCACCACCAGCGTTTTCATGTTGTCGGGGTTAAGATATTTCCCGGCGAGGACAAGCAAATCGTCCGGGGTGAGCTTCATCATCTGCTTTAGGCTCTCTTTGTAAAAAGAAAAAGGAATTTCCAGCTCGGCGCTGTTTCTATACCTTTCGGCAAGCTGAAAGGCACCATCGAAGTTGCGCAGGTAAGAACCATACACGTAGTTTTTCACCGTTTTCAGTTCGTCTTCACCGACCTTTTCCTCACACAACCGGCGCATTTGAAATTTGATTTCCTGCAATGCAGCGGATGTATGCCGGGCGTTAACTTCGGTAGCTATACCAAAAAGGCTGGCATGTCGATAGTTTTTCAGCATTGAAAATATGCCGTAAGTGTAGCCCTTTTCTTCCCTGACGCTACTCATGAGTCGTGAACCGAAATAACCGCCAAGCACAGTGTTTAGCAGGTTAAGTCCGGGAATATCGGGATGCAGATGTGTGATACTGAGCGTTCCTATCCGCAAAGCCGACTGCAGCGCATTTTCTTTTTCAATAAACAGCGAATGCTTGGCTTCGGGAAACACAAAATCTCTGTTTAGGGTTTCCGGTTGTTCTGTCAGCTTTGGAATTGCTCCCATAACCCGGTTGAGGTTTTGCAGGACTGTTTTACCCACTTTCCCGCTTAGGATAATATAAAAATTACGGTATCGGCGATGGTAAAAATCCCGCAGACTTTTGCGAGTGAGTTTTCCAAAATCTTCGGCTTCCGCTACCTGTCCGTAAGCCGACGTCTCACCGAAAAGCAGTTTATTAAAAGCCTGTGAAGCAAGGAAACTTACCTTTTGAATGTTGACCTGATATTCCTGCCTTTTTCGGTCGGTATAAATGGCAAGTTCCTCTTCGGGGAATACAGCTTCCGTAATCAATTCACCCATAAGCGGCAGCAGTCGGTCATAGTATTTCGTGAGGCCAAAAAGGGTGATGCCTGCCGTATCTTTAGTAAGAAAATAATCGGTATAAGCACCATGAAAATCCAGTATTTCGGCAATCTGATTAGAAGCATAACGGCGAGTTCCTTCGGCAAGTAAGTCGTTGACGGCTGACGCTTGCAGCTTGTCATTCTGAAGAGACGTCCCCGCATCGAAAACCAGATCGAGCCGCGTAACTTCCTGATTTTCGTCCGGGATAAGGTAAGCCGAAATTCCGTTATCCAACGTAATTTTCTCCGGGATGGTGAGACTCAGCGTTTCAAAATCGGCCGGTTTTGGCATTGTTGTTCTGTCGGGGTGAATTATATTATTCATAATTTCTTTTTGGCTTTGTAATACAACACATTTTTTTTGGTGGGATTAAACAATTGAACAGCTGCCTCACGAATGTCATCAGCCTGCACTTCCTGATAGCGTTCGGCTTCGCTGTTGAACAGCTTGGCATCACCGAGCATCTCGTAGTAGCACAGCGCCATGGCTTTGCCAGGCACCGAAATTTCAGAAAATACCAATGCGGCTTCCGCTTTGTTTTTCACTTTCTGCAACTCCTCTTCCCGGATATTTTCGGTGGTCAGTTTGTTCAATTCCTGCATAACGGCTTCTTCGGCTTCGTCAAAAGTTACCTGCGGATAGAGCTTTCCGGTAATAAGAAACATGCCGCCATCCAAATCACCTGAGAGGTAAGCATTAACTTCCGAAAGCAGTTGTTTCTCCTTGACGAGCTGCCGGAAAAGGCGCGAAGAGTTACCGTTTGAAAGAACATCGCTAAGCAAATCACAGGCATAATAAGCTTTATCTGTCCGTTTCGGCATATGCCAGGCCATGTAAAAAGCATCCTGCGGCACATCGCGCTCCACAGTAAGCGAACGGGCTTCCGTTTGTTCCGGTTCAACCGGATAGCTATGCGGCAACTCTTCCCCGGAAGGGATTTCTCCAAACCATTTTTCAGTCAGCTGCTTAACGTTTTCAGTATCCACATCACCGGCCACACAAAGAATGGCATTGTTGGGATTGTAATATTTTTTATAAAAATCTTTCACATCCTGCATGGTAGCTTTTTCGATATGGTCGATGTCTTTCCCGATGGTGTTCCAGCGGTAAGGATGTCTTTTGTAAACCAGTGGTTTCAGCAACAGATAAACATCGCCGTATGGCTGATTCAGATAATTCTGTTTGAATTCTTCGATAACCACCTGCCGCTGTACATCAAGGCTTTTCGGGCTAAAATTCAGAGATAGCATACGGTCAGATTCGAGCCAGAAAGCCATTTTTAGACTGGTTTTGGGAAGTGTGAGGTAATAATTGGTAAAGTCGCTGTTGGTAAATGCATTGTTCTGACCGCCGGCTTTTTGCAAAGGTTTATCAAATTGTGGGATGTTTACAGAGCCGCCGAACATAAGATGCTCAAACAAATGGGCAAATCCGGTTTTGTTGGGAGATTCATCGCGCGAACCGACTTTGTACAAAATATTCATCGCCACTATGGGCGTGGTTTTGTCCTGATGCACCAGAACCTGCAAGCCGTTGTTTAATTTAAAACAATCAAAAGAGACCATAAAAAGTTTTTTAATTCAAATATAAAAAGTGCGCAAAGGTACGAAGCGCCGGTAAACAAAAAAAGCCCCGCCGTGAGGCAGGGCATCAGAAAATGTTAATTTAACTAAAAATTACCAATTATGTACTTTATTTGTCTGTTGTGTTTGCAAGCAGTTTCTGCTGATAGGCTTTCATCGCCTTCAGTATTACCGGAGGAATATCATCAATATAAGCTTCGCCTTTCTCCTCAAAAACAGATTTTATTACTTTCTGAGGAAGGTGTTGTTCAGTAATTTTCAGAGTGCTGAAGGGTATATCGTTTACACGTTCCTCTTCGTCATGCGAAAAAGTGGTTTTCACCAGCTTTTGAAACAGAGCTTCCGAAGAAATGGCTGCTGTGTTGAGAGGAATGTCGTTTAGATTTTCGCTCTCATTAGCACGTAAGAGAGTGCTTAAATACTTATCCTGACTTTTCTCAGGCTGGGCGCTCAGGATACCGGTTCCCGCAAAAAAGAGAACCAAGAGTATCGGGAAATATGTTTTTATTGTTTTCATGACATTTATATTTTTATCGTTACATTTCAGGTTTATCCATAAG
>CAYLSW010000149.1:0-5766 GCA_964386145.1 uncultured Lentimicrobiaceae bacterium
GGCCAAAATTAGGGAAAAAGGGATTAAAACCTGTGAAATATTGATTTAATGTCAGAGAGTTTGTTGCGCAGCAAATGATCGGCCAGTACCATTGCAGCCATGGCCTCCACAATAGGTACAGCACGCGGCACAACAGTTACATCATGTCGTCCTTTGCCTTCAAGGACAACCTCGTTTCCATCGGCATCAACCGAAGGCTGGCTTTTCATAAGGGTGGCAATGGGTTTAAAAGCCACCTTAAAAAATATGTCGTTTCCATTGGAAATACCGCCCTGGATACCTCCCGACAGATTGGTCTTTGTAGTAATCCGGTCTCCCTGCTTAACAAACAGATCGTTGTGTTCAGAGCCTTTCATACTGGCAGCATCAAAACCAGAACCAATTTCAAAACCTTTCACTGCGTTGATACTCAGCATGGCTTTACCAAGGTCGGCATGTAATTTGTCGAAAACCGGCTCACCCAGTCCCACAGGTACATTTTTGACAATACAAGAAATAGTTCCTCCCAACGTATCTCCCTCTTTGGCAGTCTTTTCCAAAAGTTGTAACATCTTGCCCGTCGTTTCTTTGTCAGGACAACGCATGGGTGATTCTTCCGTTTTGGACAAATCACGCGCAACGTAATTTTCCGGAAGGGACACCTCCCCTACGCTACGTACAAAAGCCATAATTGTAATACCAGCCTCCTTCAGTAACATTTTAGCAAAAGCGCCGGCTACCACTCGTGCAACAGTTTCGCGTGCCGAAGACCGTCCACCGCCTCGATAATCTCGCAAACCATACTTTTTCTCATATGTATAATCGGCATGCGAAGGGCGATAAGCTTTCCGGAGATGCGAATAGTCGGTCGAATGGTGATCTTTGTTCCACACCAAAAAGCCAATGGGGGTGCCGGTAGATTTTCCTTCAAAAATACCGGAAAGCACCTCTAACCTGTCAGGCTCCTGCCTCGCCGTAACCCATTTTGACTGTCCAGGACGCCTTCTTTCCAGCTCCTTTTGCACAAAATCCAAATCAATATTCACACCGGCAGGAAAGCCATCTATCACTCCACCAATGGCTTTTCCATGTGACTCACCAAAACTTGTCAGCTGTAAAAATTTTCCAAAACTATTCCCTGGCATATCAAATATTATGTATTAATTTTGTAAAAGTAAAAAAATAAATTAAAGCCGGTTCATTTAACCAAATCCAAAGCCGAAAACAGATGAAGTATTCTATAAAATCATTTTTATTATTAGCTACGGGCATTCTCTTTTTAAGTTCCTGCAACCTCAACAAGGACACCAATCCTTATTACAAAATAAGTAGCCAGTTCAAACAATACTGCCTGTTTCAAAAGCAAAGTAAATGGACTTACCAAAATGATGCAGACAACAGCCTGCACCAACTCACCCTTAATGATGTCAAAGCTTATATCGGATTTCACGCATCCAACAACGTTTCCGGCCCATACAACTTTGATGTTGTGGATATGTTTTATGATACAACGAACAGCATGCACATTATCAAGGCTTCTATCAATGCCGGCAATCCAAGTACGGGCAGTGGTGAAATGAATGAGCTCTACTGGCTATTTTTCAGTAATCAGAATTACCTGCTGGCTTTTGCCCCGGGTTTCCCCATGGGCGTGGAACAACGACTTGGTACCAAACCGGGACTTTATACTAATGTTGCAAAGCTGGCAACTTTTACGTTAAACGGCAAAGACTACACCGACGTATACCACACACAAGTTCGCAAAACGGAAGGAACACCCGACACGGTCAGCTACCAGTTTTATTTTGCACCACATTATGGCCTGATTAAATGGACAAGGAGTGTCAACGGGCAAACCACAGGTTACAGCCTGAAACAATCTGTTTTAATTCAGAAATAGACATCGGGCAGAAACCTGAGTTATCAGAAATTTTCCGTAAATCTTTATGAAATAGAATTAGGTCACTGTTTTTCTCAGCCTAAACCAGTGAGCTATGCGCCAGACAAGGCCAAACAGCAACAGGAAAATAGCGAAAAACACAAGCAGCCATTTCAAAAAGGTTACCGGACCGGCTATCCTGACAATCTTTTCGTTCATATCGGGAAAAGAAAGGATGCTTATCCGTAGCAGAATATTCTCAGTATAGTCAAACAAAGCAGCAACGAACGGTACAAAAACCAAAATTTCGAGCTGTGTCCCTTTATAGACCAGATACAGCAAGCTGGCCAGCAACGTTGAATAAATCAGCGGATAAGCCATATCAATCCACTGTAAATTCAAATACATTTCGCGGCCTTCGGTGCCATAATGCCAAAACATGTCTTGTAACTGTGGAAAGGTGTAAAACATTCGGGCATCTGGAATACCCATTCCGCCCGAGAGTATTCCTATTTTTTCCACACTAAACGGGAAAAGTCCGTGAAAAGCATACATGAACAATATTTGAAGCATCACAATCGGCAGCAGCCATCTGGTACGTGAGGTCAGAGACAAATACGAAATCAGTAATTTCTTCATGGAAATCAGTTTTGATTTATGGAAACTCCTTATGTCAGGGCTAAAATAAGGAAATATTTCCGAACAAGCTACAGCACCCATAAGATAGATGTTGACCTCCTTCAATGATATACCAGACACATATTTGTATTTTTTCGTGCAAACTTTCTTCTCAAACAGAGGAATATAAAAATTCCTATTTTCGCTGTACGATGCAAAAGATTGAAAAGAACAGTCAGTACTATAAGTTTGGGTTATACGGTTTTTTGAAAAACCTGCGCTTTTATGAAGCTTTCCTTATCTTGTTCTTTCTTGAAAAAGGTATCGACTATCTCAAAATCGGATTACTTTATTCTGTCCGCGAAATAACCATCATGTTGCTCGAAATTCCCAGTGGCCTCGTTGCAGACGTCCTCGGACGCAAGAAAACACTTATGGCCTCCTTCATGGTTTACATTCTGTCATTTGCAACCTTCTATTTTTCAAATCATTTCGGGCTCATGCTTGTGGCGATGGTACTGTTTGCCCTCGCCGATGCCTTCCGCTCCGGTGTTCACAAAGCCATGATTTTCCAATATTTAACACGACGTCATAAATCCGGGCAAAAAACCAATTATTACGGACATACACGTTCCTGGTCGCAGACAGGATCAGCCGTTGCCTCTCTTGTGGCGGGTATTATGGTTTTCTATTATGGTAGTTATCGGATAATTTTTGCTATTTCGGTTATCCCCTATTTTCTTGACATGTTGCTTATTTGGAGTTATCCCGGCTATCTTGATGGAGAATTTAATACGAAGAGCAAGAAAAACAACAGGAAAAAATTCACCGAAGTGTGGGAAATCATCGTAGCGAGTCTCAGAGAGTTCAGCCTGCTGCGTATTCTCACCAGCCTTTCACTGCACACCGGTTACTACAAAGCCATAAAAGATTACATACAACCGGTTATGGTAAGTCTTGCCATAACATTGCCCTGGCTACCCATCATGCGTGAAAAGCAGAAGAGCGCTCTTGTGGTAGGTATTATTTACTTTTTTCTTTATCTGCTTACGGCACAGACCTCCCGCTCTTCCGGTCGGTTTCTGAGAAAATTCATCCATTTCAGCCGCCCCATGAATCTGACTATGGTAGCCGGTATCGTGTTGGGCCTTACCGCAGGTATATTCTACCTTTCGCACTGGTACGCCTTGTCCATTCTCAGCTTCGTGCTCATTATGCTCAACGAAAACCTCAGAAAGCCCATTGGCATCGCCTTTGTTACCGGTACATCCAACGACAAAGCCGCTGCATCGGTACTCTCCATCCAGTCGCAGGCTCAATCCCTGTTTGCAGCCATCATGGCGCTTGCCATTGGTTTGGGTGCTCAACTTGGTGGTCCTGGTATTGGCATAATATTCGGCAGCAGTCTCCTCATTTTACTCCTTCCGCTTTCACTGCTGAAAGAGAGATAACACACGGCAAAAGACCTGCTTTAAGTATCCACCTTAAAGCTTTTCAACCATAGCTGTACACCCCGTTTCATTCGTCAATCCAAAGCAAAATTTCTTTCACTGCAGATGTCTACCTGAAAAAATTCGGAAAACGGCAGAAAAAAAGCCCGTAACGCAGTAGCACACGGGCTGTCACCTTCTCAACAACTCTTTTATAGATGGATTACTTTGCCGTATGCAGCAGCTACAGCCTCCATGATAGCTTCCGACATAGTGGGGTGCGGATGCACCGCCTTAATAATTTCTTCACCCGTAGTCTCCAACTTGCGGGCTACAACCACTTCGGCAATCATCTCAGTAACATTTTCACCAATCATGTGGCAACCCAGCCACTCGCCATATTTGGCATCGAAAATAACTTTCACAAACCCCTCTTTTGTGCCGGCAGCACTGGCTTTTCCGGAAGCAGTAAAAGGAAATTTTCCCACTTTAATTTCATAGCCGGCTTCTTTGGCAGCTTTTTCGGTAAACCCCACGCTGGCTACCTCGGGGCTTGTGTAGGTACAGCCGGGGATATTTCCATAATCCACAGGCTCGGCATCCAGGCCGGCAATTTTTTCTACACAGGTAATACCCTCATGTGAAGCAACATGCGCCAGTGCAGGGCCGTGAACAATATCGCCAATGGCATAATATCCGGGAATATTGGTCTGGTAAAAGTCATCTACCACCACTTTCCCTTTTTCCGTTTTTATGTCGGCATCTTCCAGCCCGATACCTTCCAGGTTAGTGGAAATACCCACAGCTGAGAGAACCACGTCGGCCTCCACCTCCACCATGCCTTTTTTGGTTTTAATGCTCACTTTACAGACCTTTCCGGAAGTATTTACTTTCTCAACGGAGGAGTCAAGCATAACCTTCATTTTGGCTTTTTTGAAAGAGCGTGCCAGTTGCTTGCTGACCTCTTCATCTTCAAGTGGCACCACATTAGGAAGAAACTCCACTAATGTAACCTGCACACCAAGGCTGTTGAAGAAATAGGCAAACTCGGAGCCAATGGCACCAGAGCCGACTACCACCATGCTTTTGGGTAACTTTTCCAACGTTAGTGCCTCGCGATAGCCGATAATCTTTTTACCATCCTGAGGTAAATTAGGCAGCTCTTTGGAACGTGCTCCGGTAGCAATAATAATGTGGTCGGCAGCATATTCCTGTATTTTCCCTTCCGCATCAGTCACTTCAATCCTCTTTCCAGGTTTTACTTTACCAAAACCGGAAATCAGGTCGATTTTATTTTTTTTGAACAGATACCGAACTCCTTTGCTCATCCCATCGGCTACACCACGGCTGCGGGCCACCATGGCCGGAAGATCGGGTGAAACTTTTCCTTCGATATTCACACCATAATCAGCAGCATGGCTGGCATAATTGAAAACCTGCGCACTTTTGAGAAGTGCTTTGGTAGGGATACATCCCCAGTTCAGACAGATACCGCCAATTTCGGCTCTTTCAACAACTGCCACTTTCTTACCGAGCTGTGCCGCACGAATAGCAGCAACATAACCACCCGGGCCGCTTCCCAAAACTAAAATATCGTATTTCATTTTTTATTCTTTTTATATTTTGTGTTGCAAAAATACGATTTCAACCGCTTCAATACCAGAAAACCGCAGATTATTTTGTTTGATTCTAAATAAAGTGGATGAGATAATTTGGTCCTATGTTGATTTGTGTAAGAGATAAGCCTCAAAATCCATGTGCAAAAAAATAAGGAAAAATCACACCTTCTAAGAAGGTGGCTTTGGCTTAGGGTTTGTGACGAAATAAAGTGACGGGAATCGACGAAGTAATTTTGGGGGT
>CAYLSW010000150.1:0-5749 GCA_964386145.1 uncultured Lentimicrobiaceae bacterium
AAGCACAAAAGAACAAGCCGAAACTGTCAGGTTATTTTGTTACAATCCCTTAATTTATGTTCTGTAAAATTTCGGCTTAAAAACAAAAAACCCCGCCGATGGGGGCGGGGTTTTCAAAATTTTCGTTTTTTCTTATTCAGGATGGATAGCCTCAACAGGGCACACATCGGCACAAGCACCACAATCGGTGCACAAATCAGGATCAATTACATAAGTATCACCTTCAGAGATAGCCTCAACAGGGCATTCATCAAGACAGGTACCACAAGCGGTACATAAATCGGGTTCAATTATATATGCCATAACTCTATTATTATTAATGATTAATTCGGCAAATATAGAACGAATGTTTGAACAAAGAGCATGACAAAGACAAGAAAAATTAATTTTTAGAAAATCCAAATTAGACAAAAGTTGCTTTTTTTATATTTAGACTATTTATAATTTAGATGAACAGTTGTTCAATAATCACAACTATTTGGGACATAATACTGATTTACAAATTATTATAAACATGTTATCATGGGCATCTAAAGATAACAAACGATTTAAAAAAAAGCTTGCCATATAGTGGCCGGGAAAATATTTGATTTATTTTTGCCAAGACTATTTATTAAGTTTATTATATATGACAGTTAAAAAAGATAGAGTAGTTGAAATTGAAGAGGCAGTTGTAAGGTTTGCCGGTGACTCAGGTGATGGGATGCAGCTTACCGGAAGTCTGTTCTCTGATTCAACAGCCTTTGCAGGCAACGATTTTGCCACTTTTCCGGACTATCCCTCCGAGATCAGGGCTCCTCAGGGAACCGTTTCCGGTGTTTCCGGTTTTCAAATTCATTTTGGACATAAGAACATACACACTACAGGCGACCTGGCCGATGTTTTGGTAGCCATGAATCCGGCTTCTCTGAAAGCCAACCTGAAATGGGTGAAAAAAGATGCTATCATCATTGTAAATGGTGATGAATTTACAGAAAAAAATCTGAAGAAGGCTGGTTTTGACTCCAACCCGCTTGAGGATAACTCTTTAATCGGACATCTCCTGGTTCGGGGACCTTTGAGCACCCTCACAAAAGAGGCTGTCAAAGATTTGGACATGGACAATAAATCGGCGCTAAAATCGAAAAACATGTTTGCCCTGGGCATAATTTATTATTTATTCAATAGGGATTTTACCAAGACCTTTTCTTTTTTTGAAACCAAGTTTGAGAAAAACCCGTTAATTGTTAAGGCTAACAAAAAAGTACTGGAAGCAGGATTTAACTATGCTGAAACGCTGGAAATTTTCACCAACACGTACCGGATTGAAAAAGCCAGTCTGAACAAGGGCATTTATCGTAATGTTACCGGAAACCTCGCCACTGCCTGGGGATTATTAGCTGCTTCCGAACGCTCGGGACGCAAAATTTATCTTGGGTCTTATCCCATTACCCCTGCTACCGACATCTTGCAGGAGCTGGCAAAGCATAAACAATTTACCTGTATCACTCAGCAAGCCGAAGATGAAATTGCCGGTGTGGTTTCCACCATTGGTGGTAGTTTTGCCGGGGCTTTGGCAGTGACAACTACTTCAGGCCCGGGCCTTTCACTAAAAAGCGAGGCCATCGGGCTGGCTATTATGACGGAGCTCCCAATAGTTATTGTGGATGTACAGCGTGGTGGCCCTTCCACCGGTTTGCCTACCAAAACGGAACAGTCGGATCTTATGCAGGCTTTATTCGGACGTAATGGTGAAGCTCCCTGTATTGTCATGGCTGCCACAAGCCCTTCTGATGCTTTTTATGCTGCCTACGAAGCTGCTAAACTGGCCATGGAACACATGACTCCGGTTATTTTACTGACCGATGGATCCATAGGCAATGGTTCGGAAGTATTTAAAATTCCGAAAGTGGCCGATTTACCCGAAATTAACCCTCCCATTGCTGAGGCCAACGATCCTGATTATAAACCTTATAAAAGAGATCCTAAAACACTTGCCCGCAAGTGGGCCATTGCCGGTACTCCCGGTTTGCGTCATCGTTTGGGCGGATTGGAAAAAGAAGATATTAGCGGAAATGTATCTCAAGACCCGTTTAATCACCAGAAAATGACAGATTTACGTCAGGCCAAAGTTGACAGGGTTGCTGAATATATCCCGGAATTGAAAATTGATGGGGATACCCGGGACGAGCTCTTGGTTGTCGGCTGGGGCAGTACGTATGGCGTATTGTTTACTGCTGTGGAAGAAATGTGGCAAGAGGGGAAATCTATTGGCATGGCGCAATTTAAACACATCATGCCATTACCAAAAAATGTCCATAAGGTGTTTTCAAGGTTCAAGAAAATTGTTGTTTGTGAAAACAACATGGGGCAATTTGCCAATTATCTGCGCATGACTCATCCCGAATTTAAATATCAACAGTACAACAAAGTTCAGGGATTACCTTTCATGGTATCGGAATTGAAGACTAAATTTGACGCCCTTTTAAACGAATAATATCATGGAACAAAAAATAGAACCTCAGGAATTACAGCTTGCAAAGCAGGATTTTAAAAGTGATCAAATGGTTAAATGGTGTCCCGGTTGTGGCGACCATGCCATCCTAAAGTCAGTGGAAAATGTTTTCCCTTTGGTGGGACAGAAAATGGGTTATAAAAAGGAGGATTTCGTTGTCGTTTCCGGTATCGGGTGCTCCTCACGTTTCCCATACTACATGAACACATACGGAATTCATGGTATCCACGGACGTGCTGCAGCCCTCGCTATGGGCATTAAACTCACCAATCCCAAACTGAGTGTTTGGATGATTAGTGGTGACGGCGACTCTATGGCTATCGGCGGGAATCATTTTATTCACATTGCCCGGCGGAATCCGGACATCAACTATTTGATGTTTAACAATGAGATTTACGGGCTTACCAAAGGACAGTATTCGCCCACTACGCCTAAAGGACAAAAAACCAAAACCTCCCCGCAGGGATCTTTTGAAATCCCTTTCAATCCGGGAGAACTCGTAATAGGTGCCCGTGGAAAATTCTTTGCCCGGGTAGTGGATACCAACCCCAAACTGATGCAACAGGTCTTCCTCGAAGCTGCCTTGCATCATGGTACTTCCATTGTCGAAATCCTGCAAAACTGTATTATTTTTAATAATAAAATTCATGCACTGATTACTGGCAGAGAGACCAAAAACAACAACCAGTTAATTCTGGAAGCCGGCAAGCCCATGCTTTTCGGAAAAGAGAAAAATAAGGGAATTGTTCTCGATGGAACCCGTCTGAAAGCGGTTGTCATTGGCGAAGACGGGGTTACCGAAGACGATATTCTCGTCCACGATCCCACTACTGAAGATGCCGGCATCCACATGATGCTGGCCAGCATGGCGCCTCCGAAATTGCCGGCTGCCCTCGGCGTTATCCGTTCGGTGAAAGCCGAAACACTGGAAGATGCCGTTTGGAATTCGGTCGAACATGAAAAAGAGGTTTCTCCGTACAAAAATGTTGACGATCTGCTCAACAGCGGGAATACCTGGGAAATAGAATAGCGTGTTTGCCCGATAATGAAATGAAAAAAGCTGCTTTCGGGCAGCTTTTTTCGTTTATCAGTGCAGGTACATCACGTAAAATTTTCCGGTATTACGTTTTTTCACTTCCTCTTAATTAGGATTTTTATTACGAATGTCTCGGGCTACAGAATTTACTTTTTTATGTTCATCATTCCTGCGGCTCTGAAAACCGGGTCAGCCGACTGGAGGACTTTCTGCTTCAGCATGGGGTCCAGTTTTGGGTGATTGTTCAGAAACAACTTAACATAATTGGCAGCCTGAATGGAATTATGTCCGCTTAAAGTGGCGTCCAGCCAGCCTTTCGGGAAGAAAATGTCCCCGGTTGCCTGTATTTCTTCAAGCATGTTCAGCGAAGGAAGAATATACTTTTGAGAATAAACGGCCCGAAGCGGATGGTTCAGATAAGCTAAAGCTGTTAACACCCAGGGTTCATGTTCACGGTTGGCGGGATTTTTCAGACTTTCAAAAAATGCATCCCGGATGCTGTCGTCAGCGCTCAGCGCCGGGATGATAAATTCCATCTTCTTTCGTTTGTCAGGATTGGATAACCGGGCAAGCTGCATGTCAAGGATTGAATCGGGAATAAAACTGTTTCCTGTCATCCCCCGCCGCACAGCCAGTTCATAAGCCAGCGTGGTCATGTCGTCTTCAGACAGGTCCAGCCCTTTCACTTTTAATGAGCCATTCCACAGCTTGAGCAACAACGCCGTTGCTTCAGGACTGTATGCCGTTTTCATAAAGGTTTTGTAATAAGCTGATTTCAGAGACCTGCTTTGGGTATTTTTCATCTTTTCCCAAAGAAGCTTCTCCATTCGTCCGGAAAGGATTTTCCGCTGAACATCATCTGAAAATCTCCAGAAAAGAGTTTGATAATATTTTAAGAGCAGGTTAATATTTTGCTCATCCCTTTCATTCGAAAGATAGAATTCGATGTCGGCCTCTGTTTTTTGCAGGTCAATCTGTCTGTTCTGGAAATTTTCCCAACCTGAAATATAAGCGATAGCCCGCTGCAGGGCAGTGAGCGAAAAGATTCTTTTGGAACCCAGGAAATTCATGTCTGCCCGGGTAAATTGAAAATAGCCGTAAGCCAGTCCGCCGCCGTTCAGCAAAGTCATATCGGGAGAACCTGCCGCCGGCAATGGCAGTTTAATTTGACTGCTGTCGGCGAAAACCGGAAAAACCTTATCGGAATCCCCATAAAACATTGTGATGTTCATGGCCTGTGGCCACAACCTTCCCTGTTTCTCCGGATCGGTCTGGACAATAAACATGCTGTCGTTTTTAACACCGTATTTGTAAAATGGCATTCCCGGTTGTTTTACCCAAATGTTACTCCAGTTCTTCAGGTTCTTATCTGTCATCGGGTCAAGTATGTCAATCAGATTATCCCAGTCGGCGTTGCTATAAGCATAAGTATGAAGATATTGGCGCAGGCCTTTTTGCAGCTTATCGGGACCCAGCAGGGTTTCAAGCTGCAGCATCACGATTGGAGCTTTGTTATAAATGATGGCTCCATACAGAGAACCCGCCCTGTTTAGATTACTCAGCTTTTGTTTGATGGCGTTGGCGCCGGCTGTCCGGTCAACGGCATAAGCTTTTGGATAATGATCAATCAAAAAGGCCTGTTGATGGTTAATTTGCGGGAAGATGGGATTTACGATTTTGGCGGCCATGAAATTCGCAAATACTTCTTTAAGCCACACATCGTCAAACCAGTCCATGGTTACCAGGTCGCCAAACCACTGATGAGCCGTTTCGTGCGAGATGAGACCGGCCCGGTCGAGCATCTGATTCTGTGTGGCTGTGGCATCGAGAAAAAGTTTCCCTGCGCGGTAAAGCACTACCCCCGGATGCTCCATGCCGCTGTACTGAAAAGAGGGTATGGCTACAAAGGCAAATTTATTGAAAGGATATTTAATGCCGGTATATTTTTCCATCCAAGACAGGGCATCAAATTGTAAATGAAAAATCCGGTCAATGTTCTTTTTGATCTTTTTTTGATTGGTTTCCCGGTAATAAAAGGTGATTTTCCTCCCGTTTTTTTCACGGGTTGAATAGTTGAACTTTCCGGCCACAAAAGCAAAAAGATAAGTGCTGAGCGGTTTGGTTTCTGCAAAGGAATAAACAGTCCGGTCATTTTGTTCTTTGATATTTTTCAGCGTCCCGTTTGCTACGGCAGTCCACCCGGCAGGCACATCCAGCGT
>CAYLSW010000151.1:0-5744 GCA_964386145.1 uncultured Lentimicrobiaceae bacterium
GCACTACAATATCACTGCCTTTATCGAAATGATAAGCATCATTTGCATTACCAAATCTGTCTGTAGTAGGCTGCGGAGCGGGACCTGCACCCCAATAGGCATGACCTGCCGTGGGTACTCCATCATGACCATTCCCGGTGACATCTTTCGCATTTCCGTTAAACAACCAATGTGCTACAAGCGCATCTTTTGCAACGTCAGTAATTAGTTGACCTTGAAAGGTGGTAACTGCAGCATTCAAGGATACAACTGCAGCATCTAATTCTTGTTGCGTAACACAATTTTTACTGTGCACACTGGTAGCCAAGACGATAGCTGCTTTAAGGGGAGCCTTAGAACCAGAAACATATTGACCGGGTTCAGTACCTTCCACAGCAGCGTCGTAAACAGTTTGTGCATCGGTTATGGCTTTATTGAGCTGAGTGTAAACTACTGTAGGGCAAGTGGTGGTGCTTTTTTTACATCCAACAAGTATAATACTCATTGTAAGCGGAATAAGCAACGTCAATAATAAAACTTTAGATTTTCTCATAATAATTTAATTTAAATTTAACATAAAATAATAGGTTATAAAATACATTTGTGCATTATTAAAATTAATTCCGCTTCTTCTCCGGAAGAGTTTCAAGTCTGAAATTAGTATTCAATTCACTTTGTGGAATGGGCATGAATTTGTCTTTTTCGTAATTAAAGTTTGGTTTATTTCTAAAAGCATGATTGGCGTACACTGCTCCATATCTGATAATGTCGAAATATCTGTGAAATTCAAATCCCAGTTCAACTCTTCTTTCATGGCGTATTGCCGCCCTTACATAAGCCTGTCCATTGTCTTGAATATCCGGCAACAAGCCTTTAGGGACATTGGGGTATCCCGATAATGATGGATCATATTTATAGGAATCCCTGGCACGTTTTCTTACCTGATTAACATAGACAACAGCTGCTCCCGATTTTCCCTGTTCATTGAGCGCTTCTGCCATCATCAGCAACACCTCTGAATATCTCATAAACTGATAATTCAATTCACCATCTGCTTTATTCTTCTTTGACACTTCAGATAAAGGCTGGACATATTTTCTGTTCATATAGCCGGTGGAAGACCATGTGGAATCAAACATGATGGAATCGGACCAATAATGTCCTTCACGGCCAACGGTATAATCCAACCGGGGATCAACAATCCCATTGCTGGTTACTTCAAAAGCGTTTACAAAGTCTTGTGTGGGTACGTCAAAGCCGTAACCGTTATTAGTTCTCGGTGCAAACAACTGGTTCAGCCTGTTACCAAGCCATGGATTTTGGTTGGCAAGATGTTGAATTGAAAAGATTATTTCAGGATTGTCTTTGGTTTGCAGTTTAAAATTATCGCTGTAAAGGTTTTCCAGGCTATAAAGTCCTGATTGAATTATCTGATTTGCGGCATTTTCTGCTTCGGGCCATTTTTTCAGATACAAATAACATTTTGCAAGTAATCCCCATGCTGAATATCTCGTAGCGCGACCAGCCTCAGCTGTTTTTGGCAATTTGGATGTGGCATCAATCAGATCAGGGATAATTACATTGGTAAAAACATCGTTCACCGGAGTGGCGGGTGTTTGCATTTCAGTGGGTGTTGGCACAGTAGTATGCACGGGAATATTCCCGAAAATACTTGCCAGCCAGTAATAACAATATGCCCTGAGAAATTTAGCTTGTCCTATAATATCATCTTTCTGATTCTGAGGCATGTTAATATTTCCGATATTGTCAAGTAACCAGTTGGCCCGGGAAATACCTTCATAATATACCGTCCATACATTCTCAAGGTTACCGTTGATGGAAGTGATATTGAAATCGTTGATAAGTCCGATATCTGCCTGATCACCTGGTATTCCGCCTTTTGCCGCATCATCTGAGGCCACATCGCCAAAGACCCATATTCGATTATTTGAATTAGAAAATGATAGTGAATTATAAATTCCGGTCAGGGCTAATTCAGCATCACTAGCAGTCTTATAAAACTGGAGATTTGAACGTTTGCCAAGCAAATTCTCATTTAGAAACTTCTTACATCCTGAATTAAAAGTAATCGAAGCAATCAATAGCAGGACTACTATTTTTAGACTATATTTTATCTTATTTGGCATTTTGATTAAAAATTAAAGTTGACGCCCAATGTGAAAATTCTGGGTATAGGATAGGTTCCCCAGTCAATACCTGATGCAAGATCAGGATTATGCACCTTCTCTCCCTTTAGGTTGTTACTGTTATACATTTCAGGATCAAGACCCGGATATTTTGTAAAGGTGAGTGCGTTTTGAACGCTTAAATAGACCCTGAGTTTATGAATCCAGGGCATTTTCCTGAATGGAATTTTGTAACCTAAAGTAAGATTCTTTAGTCTGAGATAGCTTCCCGATACAAGGAAACGTGTTGATGCAATTTTGTTGTTTGTAGCACCAATCCACGATGCACGCGGGTATTTATTGGTAGACCCCTCTCCTGTCCAATGATTGTCATAAAACCGCTTTGTAACATTGAAGCCACGGTAGAATCCTTCGATGTCCTGATTAATTTGCATATAAATCTTATTTCCATAAACCCCCTGGAAGAAAATTGAAAGGTCAAAATTATTCCACGAAAAATTGAGCGTAAGTCCATAAAGTAATTTAGGGATGGCACTGCCAACATGAACCCTGTCCTTTGCATTGATCACGTTGTCTCCATTTTGGTCTTTGAATTTAACATCTCCGGGTTTGATGCCAGGCCCCTGGTACGGACTTGTAAAAACATCAAGTTTATTTTGGAATATACCAATCATTTGGTACATGTAAAACGACCCTATGGGGTAGCCTACTTCGGTACGGGTGGCAAATATGCCATTATCGACCCTGCCGGCATCTATCGGACGACCACCGCCCAGTTTTTTCACCACATTCTTTAATATGGAAAAGTTACCACTTATTTCATATTTAAATTTTGCTTTGGCTTCGCGCCAGGAAATTTCCGCTTCATAGCCCTGGTTTAGTACTTCGCCAGCATTAACAAAAGGAGGTGTTGAACTACCTCCGCTCGGAGGAAGAGGCACCGGCACAAGCATATTAGTGGTATATCTCCGGTAATAATCCGTGGTCATACTTAGTCTGTTATTAAGAAAAGCAAGGTCAAAGCCGATATCATAGGTTGTTGAGGTCTCCCAGGTGGTATTCTCATTCCCTAAGGAGGATACAACACTACCATTGTAAACGACTCCTCCGAGGGGATAATTATAGCCGGGAGAAATGATGGAAAGATAATTGTATAGTCCTATATCCTGGTTTCCGGTCTTCCCGTAACTAAGTCTGAGTTTAAACTGGTTAAGCCACTTAACGCTGCTCAGAAAGTTTTCTTTTTCAATATTCCAACCAAATGATCCGCCATAAAACACACCCCAACGATTTTTCGGAGCAAACCGGGAGGAGCCGTCTGCTCTGACAATGGCTTCAAACAAGAAGCGGCTGGCATAATTATAGTTTATACGGCTAAAGGCAGAAAGCAAAGACCAGCCTGTTTTAGTCTCGCTGGCACCTTTGTTCAAAGTAAGTCCGTTCCCGAGGTAGCGAAGATAAGAGGCTTGGTCAGGAAAATCACGATCGCTTCCCCATTGTTGGTGATTAGTGTTCTTTATCGCTTCGGTACCAGCCAGAAAAGTCATTGTATTTTTTTTATTAAATGCCTTTTTGTAGGTCAATGTATTTGACCAGTCCCATGTATAATCAACCCCCATCCCTTTGCTCAAACTGTTGGGGCTGTTTATTCTGTTATCCGTTCCCCAATTTTCATTAAACCGCTTTTCATCCAATATGTTCATGTCGTTTCCCAGGTTTGACCTGAATTTTAATCCGGGGATAATATCCCAGTTCAGGAAAACATTACCAAATACCCGGTAGTTTTTGACAGTCCAGTCGTACTTCTTTGCCAATCCTACGGGATTATATCCGTCACCAAACCATGTGCTTAAGGCTGCCTGCGAATAGCCTTTAAAGTTGGGCAAATCCATATAAGAGCCATCAGTATTGTAAATGGGAGTCGCCGGCGTCCTGAAAAAGGCATAGCGAACAACACTCCCACCATTCCCACCATAACCATCACCAGAGCCTCCAATAAGATTCTGATTAGTAGAGGTGAGGATAATATTTGTTCCAATAACAACCTTGTCAGATAAATGGCTGGAAATATTTACCCTGAGGTTTACTTTTTCATAACCGGAATTAAAAATAATACCTTGCTGTTTCAGGTAACCCCCACCTAAAAGATAGGTGGATTTCCTGGTCCCTCCCGAAAATGATATCTGATGGCTGGTTATCATAGCCGGCCTGAAAATAGATTGCATCCAATTGGTGTTGGATAGTTGCGGTAAAATACTCTTTTGTATGGGAGCTCTTCCATCAGCAGCAGCAGCCTGGTTATAAATATCAACATATTCTTTAGTATTGGCCATGGGAGTAAGATGTCCATGAGTTTGAATACCAAAGTATGCGTTATAACTTATCACGGGCTTTTGGCTGGATCCCATTTTGGTTTTTATAATGACCACTCCGTTTCCGGCACGAGCGCCATAAATAGCAGCAGAGGCAGCATCCTTAAGGATGGTGATGGATTCAATATTATCGGGATTCAGGATGCCGGAAATATCTTTAGTTGGGACACCATCAACTATGTACAAAGGGGAATTGTTGTTGATGGTACCAATTCCCCGTATTCTCACTTTCACACTTTCACCGGGTTGTCCGGTAGTTGTATTTACCTGAACACCCGCAGCCTTTCCTGCCAATGCCTGGTCTACACGTGTTACAGGTAAATTACTGATATCCGAAGTTTTAATGACAGATATAGCGCCCGTTACATCACTTTTTCTTTGGGCGCCATAACCCATCACAACAATCTCTTTTAGTGACTGAACATTCTCTTGTAAAACAATATTTTTAGTTATTACTGTGGCAGAGGATTCAGGAAAATTATATTCCTGTGTTTTATAACCAATGTAGGAGAAAACCAACGTGGAGCCCTTTTGAAGTTGAATTTTGTATTTTCCATTCAAATCGGTGGTAGTCCCGGTATTGGTACCCTTAATGAATATACTCACTCCCGGCAGTGTGGTTCCATCCTTTGCTTTTACAGTTCCTGATACTGTAATGGTATTTTTCTGCTGCTGCCTTGCACTACTTCCTTTTTTTTCCGGAATAAGCACAACGTTTTTGCCAACAATTTTGTAGCTTACACCGGAATCTTTAAATAGCTTTTGTAGAATATACCTGATTGTATTTTTTTTTACCTGAAAATCTACCTTTTTATTCAGGTCAACAAATTGGCTGCTCCAGGCAAAAGTAAACTCACTTTTGCTGGATATTTCATTAAGTACTTGTTGAATTGAAGCGTCTTTCATATCAATAGACAAAAGTGTTTCCTGAGAATAAGTTTTTGCCGTCAAAGTGAAAACGTTCAACAAAACCATTATGAGGGATAGTTTCATAATGAGAAAGTATTTATTTTTCAGAAGAAGTCTGCCAAGCCACCAATGCTTTGGTTTATTATTCATACTTTTGTTTTGGTAATTAATACTTGTTGATAAGCACATATAATTTCCTTGCTGTTTATTAACTTTATTTTACTTTTTCGGGGAATGCTGGCACATTCCCCGGTTTTTTATACAAACAGAATTCCTTTTTTAGCCTGATTAATTCATAAGTTTTTCGTCATGAGAAGTCAAAATACGAAGAGTAAAG
>CAYLSW010000152.1:0-5726 GCA_964386145.1 uncultured Lentimicrobiaceae bacterium
GAATGAAAGAACATCAGCGTTTTCCTGAGCCCATCATCACCCCCACCACCAAAGCTGACGAAGGACATGATGAGGATATTTCCAAAGAGGAAATCATCCGGCAGGGTCTCGTTTCGGAAGAAGATTATGCACTACTTGAGAAATATACCCGCCTGCTTTTCGAAAGAGGAAGCAAAATGGCAGCCGAAAAGGGACTTATCCTCGTGGATACAAAATACGAATTTGGAAAAGCCAATGGAACTATTTACCTGATTGATGAAATACACACCCCCGACTCCTCCCGCTATTTTTATGCGGAGGGTTATGAGGAAAACTTCAAAAAAGGGTTACCACAGCTCCAGCTTTCCAAAGAATTTGTGCGCGAATGGCTCATGGCCAACGGCTTTCAGGGAGAAGATGGGCAGTCCGTCCCCGAAATGACGGATGATTTTGTGGAAAGTGTCTCAGAGCGATACATCGAACTTTACGAGCAGATTACCGGCGGGAAATTTGTTCGGGCTGATGCCCGGAATATACCCGCCCGTATTGAAAAAAACATTCTGGATTTTCTGAAAATCTGATTTATACAGGAATTATTGGTTGGTTTTTGTGTGTTAATCAAGAGACACACCACAAACCAAGGAAAACACTACTTAAAATTGTGTTTCTGCTGATTATTATCTCAACCCAAGGATGTACAAAATGTGGAAAATGCTTTACTCCGCCTTCACCATTTTCGTTTAATGTGGTTGACAAAACCACAGGGGAAAATTTATTCAAAAACGGAACGTATAATCCGAAGAACATCGAAGTTATTAATCTTGCGGACAGCAGCCGGGTTGAATTTGGGTTTATCAGCGAAAACGAGGTTGACAGGATTCAAATAGGCACCATTGGCTGGAAACCGGAAACCGTTCATTATGCTATCAATGTTTCAAACAAAAATCTTTTTGACTTGTACGTGAAAGCGGAAAGACTGAGCGGCCATTGTTGTTCTTATACAAATACGATGAAATCCGTATTGAAAATGCCGGCTACACCTATGATAAGAGTTCCGGAATCTATAGAGTTCTTATTGATACGGCGGCTACACAGGAAATTAATCTAACGCTTTTGTCAAATATTGCATGGTTTCGGCCATAAGGAGGTTGTGGTTTTCCTTATGCAATACTCTCAAATCCTGTAACAACCGTCGAATGACTACCTTATTTTCGCAGGGCAGGTAAAAACTCTCCTGCATTTCAATATGTAGTTGCTTGACATACAACTCTATCTCACTTTTACTAAAGACTGCACCTTTGTTAAATGGATCCAAATAAAATAACACATCCTCTTCGCTGTAACTGTTGGCCGGATTTAAGATTGTAATGCCGTTGGTGAAAGCCAGAATAAGATGTTTAGGAAGATTTACCCCAAACATGGGAATATTTAGCCGCTGCACGATAAGGAGATATAACAGGGCCAAGGAAAGAGGATTTCCTTTGTGCATACGCAACACATTTCCCAAAATATAGGGAGTAAGTACGGGTTTGTTTCCCTGTAATGCATCGAAGTGATACACATTGTAAAACACATGGTTTATCACCCTGATTTTCTCCAGAGCCGTCAGCTCGTTATTCATTTCGACCCAAATATCACGATAGATTTTATTCACCATAGTTTCCAGATATTCGCTATCATCGTCAGGAGAAAGAAATCCGGATATAAGTATCCAGGCTTCCAGCAGATCATGGTTTTTGTGTTCTGACCAAAATTTTAGTTTTCCGAATACATCCTCTACTTTAATGGCGTACAAGATTTCTTCAATACGGATTTTTTCTTTGGAAGAGCGGGCATTGTTGCCTTCCTCTTCGAGCAAAGGAAGTACAGGGACACCCATGGCAAGGATACGTGAACGGATAGCAGCGAAAACCTGTTCGTCAGGTTCGTCCAGCAACTGCATTAAGGCAGTCAGTTCTTTTGTGAGGTTTTTCTCCGGCATACTTCCCATGCAAAATCTGTATCTAAAATTACAGCTTTGTCAAACAAAAAAAGAGCGGGAAGGAAAAATGTTTTAAACAATTTTTATTAAAAAGTAGTTCTTTTTACCTTTTTGCACAAGGATGTACTGATTGTTAAGTAAATCATTGCTACTCAGCGTGTAGTTTTCATCAACTTTGCTCTTGTTAACCATAACCGCGCGGGCTTTCAACATGCGGCGGGCTTCACCGTTTGATTTGAAGATACCTGTTTTGGCTGCCAGAAAGTCCAGCAGGCCAATACCGGCTTCAAATTGCGAACGCTCCACTGTTGGTTGGGGCACTCCTTTAAAAACAGTGAGCAACATCCGTTCATCCAGTTTTCTAAGTGTCTCGGTAGTCCCTTTTCCGAAGAGAATTTGGGAAGCTTCCACAGCCGCTTCATAATCACCTCTGGAATGAACGCGGATGGTGATATCCTTTGCAAGCGTTTTCTGCAAAAGGCGTAAATGCGGAACTTCCTGGTGTTCTTTCGTGAGTTGTACAATTGCTTCATGTGCAAGCAAAGTGAAAATTTTAATATATTTCTCTGCATCTTCGTCTGACACATTCAGCCAAAACTGGTAGAATTCGTAAGGGCTTGTACGTGCCGGGTCGAGCCAGACATTTCCGCTTTCCGTTTTCCCGAATTTGCCACCATCGGCTTTGGTAATTAGTGGGCAGGTAAGGGCGAAGGCTTCATTATTGCGGCCCAGTTTGCGGCGAATAAGTTCGGTGCCGGTAGTAATATTTCCCCACTGATCCGCGCCGCCCATTTGTAGTTTGCAGTTTTCGTGTTCGTACAGATACAGGAAATCATAGCCCTGCACCAGCTGGTATGAAAATTCAGTAAACGACATACCGGTTTTGCTGTCTGCACCAATGCGCTTCTTAACCGAGTCTTTGGCCATCATGTAGTTCACAGTGATATGCTTTCCGATGTCGCGGATAAACTCCAGAAAAGTGAAGTTTTTCATCCAATCGTAATTGTTGACCATAAGAGCCCTGTTTTCCGCATCACTTTCGAAATCAAGAAATTTTGCCAACTGCTTTTTGATGGCTCTTTCATTTTCACGTAAAGTAATTTCATCCAATAGATTACGCTCCTGAGATTTCCCCGATGGATCGCCTATCATGCCCGTTGCACCACCTACAAGGGCAATGGGGCGATGGCCTGCCAACTGCAAGTGCTTAAGCATCATAACCCCTACCAAATGGCCAATGTGAAGGGAGTCGGCTGTGGGGTCAATACCCACGTAACCCGAGGTCATGGTTTGGTTCATATACTCTTCGGTTTTCGGCATAACATCGTGAATCATACCACGCCAACGAAGTTCTTCAACAAAATTTTTCATCACTTATCAATAATTTGTGGCAAAAATAGGGATTTGCCTTGATTTGTCGAAAGTGTTTTTTTTTAAAAGTATTCAACCGGTATCAATTATCCAGGAATAAGAGGTTGCAAATCACAGCAGTTTGCCTTCGCAATAGATCATTTGCGAATTAATCAGGTTAAAAAGGGCAGGCACTTGGTAAGTCAAAGAATCAATATCTTTTATGCAACAACTATTTGTATCTTTAGAGGAGGAGATTGTTTTTTACACCTCACAAAGACTACTTATCAGCAAGTTGACAAGCCTTTCTCCTTGATTCTTTTGACTTTTGTGAACTATTTAGGTTAAATATCAGAAAATTATTTCAATTTTCTGATACCAAAACTCTGTAAATTTTTTATTCATGCAAAGCCGTAGAAACGTAAAATATTGAATAGCGCTAAGTTATGTTTATCATCTCATAGCTTTATCTATCTAATAATCCGTAATATAGAATTTTAACCGACCTATTGCTTCTTGAAAGTTGACTTTAATAACTTCGATGTTAATTTAACTCTAAACCGAATAAATGCCAAGCTCTTTTCCGGCAGCATGGATTTTGTCAATAGCTTCGTCAATTTGGGTTGTAGTATGTGTTGCCATGAGCGTAAAACGCAATAGTGATTCCTCTGGTCGCACGGCTGGTGAAATCACCGGATTCAAAAAGACACCTTTGTCCAGCAACATTTTTGAAATGATAAAAGCTTTGTCATTGTCGCGGATATAAATAGGGATAATAGGCGTCACCGACTTCCCTACATCCATACCCCAATCCTTAAACCGGTTTTGGGCATGATGGGCATTTTCCCAAAGTTTTTCCAGCAGACCGGTATTTTGTTCAATAATGTCGAGGGCGGCAATGACACTGGCAGCAGAGGCCGGCGGCAGGCTTGAGCTAAAGATCATTGAACGGGCAGTATGCTGCAGGTAATTAATCAGTTCTCTGCTTCCGGCAATAAAGCCGCCAATGGAAGCCATCGATTTGCTGAATGTACCCACTATCATTTCAACCTCACCATCCAAGCCAAAGTGGTTGACCGTCCCGGCACCGTTTTCACCCAGAACACCCAATCCATGGGCATCGTCGATCATAACTGAAGCATCATATTTTTTTGCCAGTTGCACAATCTTATCCACATGAGCGATGTCGCCCTCCATGCTAAAAAGCCCGTCAGTTACAATCAGCCGCAGTGATCCTTCATAATGGTTTTCACCAAGGTTTTTCAGTACTTTCTCAAGTGATTCCATATTGTTGTGGCGGTATTTTAAAATACGTCCAAACGAAAGGCGGGTAGCATCAATAATGGATGCATGACTTTGCTCATCGATAATGGCCGTATCACCACGGCCGACAACAGAAGGAATGGCACCGAGGTTTGATTGGAATCCGGTGGTAAAAGCCAGTGCAGCTTCTTTGTTAACAAAACGGGCCAGTCGGTGTTCCAGCTCAATATGAATATCAAGAGTTCCATTCAAAAAACGCGACCCGGCGGTTCCTGTACCATATTTTCTTATGGCGGCTATCGCAGCTTCTTTCACTTTAGGATGGTTGGTCAATCCGAGATAACTATTGGAGCCGAACATGGAAACTTTGTGTCCCTGAATCTCTACCTCTGTACCCTGTCCGGATTCAATAACTCTGAAATAGGGATAAAGCCCAAGTTTTTTGTACTTCTGAGGTGCAGTATATTTTTCAGCCCGTTTTTGTAAGTTACTCATTTCGTTATTTTTTGGTGAATATTATTACTCTGACAGATATTTGCAAAGCATTGCAAAGCTATTCAAAAAAAAGAATAATCTTAACATTCTTTGTCAAAAAACAAAATAATTCTCTCTTTGAAGCTTTGTAAAAACATGACCTACTGTCTAAAAATGATTGAACTCATAGAAAGATGTTTCCATTTCCGGAATTTTTTCTTCTATTAGCGTGATGCCTCAAACTGTTTCAGAAAGCGAAGGTCATTTTCAAAAAAAAGACGAAGATCGTTTATCTGATATTTCAGCATGGTAATCCGCTCAATACCCATTCCAAAGGCAAAGCCGGTATATCTCTTATTATCAATATGACAGGCTTCCAGCACGTTGGGATCTACCATACCACAACCAAGAATTTCTACCCAGCCTGTATATTTACAAATGTTGCATCCTTTACCTCCACAAATGTTACAAGAGATATCCATCTCTGCCGACGGCTCGGTAAACGGAAAATAGGACGGACGGAATCTGATTTTGGTATGTACCCCGAAAAGTTCGCGGGCAAAATAGAAAAGCGTCTGTTTCAGATCTGTAAACGATACAT
Source organism: uncultured Lentimicrobiaceae bacterium (assembly GCA_964386145.1). Lineage (GTDB taxonomy): Bacteria > Bacteroidota > Bacteroidia > Bacteroidales > F082 > Sulfidibacterium. Next base: position 5,649 of record CAYLSW010000152.1, read on the forward strand.
CCTCGTCCACATAAAGACCTTCAACCTGGTGAAAGATGCAGTGGGCACGGGCAGAAATAGCTTCGTTGCGAAACACAC